>JAICPS010000181.1 GCA_025929715.1 Anaerolineae bacterium
ACGGTCGCCCTACCTGATGGGTCGAGCGGTATAGAAATAGAGCAGCTGGCGGGTGAGGTGGGCGGGCATCTGTTTGTGAAGGCGCTGCAGGCTGCGGCGGTGAATAACTTATCGCTCGAGCGGCAGGGTTCAGGCGGCAGCAAGCAGGGCAGCCCTCAGGATCAAGATTTTGCACTCGATAGGGCGTGGTCGGCGCGCCGGGCCTTCAACTTTATGCGCGGCACGGCCGCATGGGGCAAGCCTTACTCTCTCGACGTTGGTGGACGCCTCTGGCATCTACGCCGCGCCCTGTCCTACAATCCTGGACTGACTCAGGGCACGCCTGTGAAGCACGAAGGCGACCGCCTCAAGATTCAGTTCAATCCAGGGGTTCTGGAAGCAGTCTGACCTGGCCGTTTTGGGAACGCCAGCAGTTACCCCTTGGTAGATCCATTGCCCTCGCTGCGCGTTTGCAGCCCGTTGCGTCTCTGAAGCCCGCGACGCGGGATGCGCATGGGCAGCTCGTGGCGGCGCACGCCGTCGAACTGGTAAAGCGCGTTGGCCACGGCGCCCGCCGTGGGCACCAGGCCAATTTCGCCCACGCCTTTCGCGCCATAAGGACCATAGGGATCGGGTACCTCGACGCCGATCACTTCCAGCTCGGGCATCTCTTTGGCGCGCATGATGCCCATATCGCGTAGGCGCGTGCTGTCAGGCTGTCCATTTTCCATCGCCATCTCCTCCGTGAGCGCGTAGCCCAGGCCCATGTGAATGGAACCTTCGAGTTGGCCCTCGAAGAGCGTGGGATTGAAGATCTTACCCGCGTCGTGCGCGGCAATGACCTTTTTGACGAAGCCTTTCTCCTCGTCCAGGATCACAACCTGCGTGGCGTAGCTGTAAGAGTAGTGGGTGTAAATCTTTTCAGTCGGCGCGCCCGGTTTGGTCGTCCAGTCCACGCGCCATTTGCCCACGTACTCGCGACCGGCAAGATCGGCGAGGGAGTGGCTCTGTAAATCTTGCTTGAGCTGCTTACAGGCGTCGATGAGCGCGTTGCCCACCAGCGACGTCGCACGTGAGGCCGTCGTCATGCCTGAGACCTGCTCGGCAAGCGTATCCACGCGCACGTCGACAAGCGCCGGATCGATGCCGGTTTCATTGCACACCACCTGCAGGGCAACCGTGTTTACCCCCTGCCCCATCTCCGTCCAGCCGTGGTCGATCAGCACGCGTCCGGGAGCCACGATGGTAATTTTGGCCGACGATTCGTCTGGCATGCCGTTTCCGATACCCGTATTCTTCAAGCCGCAGGCGATGCCCGCGTATTCTGCCGCGTGGAACAGATCTTTTACGGCAAGCAGCGTCTGGCGCACGCCTGCCCCACCCTGGATCACCTGCCCGGTAGCAGTCATGCAGCCGTCTACCAGTGCGTTGTCGTAGCGCATGTGCCAGCGGTCAAAGCCGCCTTTTTCACATAGCTCGTCGATGAGGCTCTCCAGGCCAAACATGGCCTGGTTCACGCCAAAGCCGCGCATCGCGCCGCAGGGAATGTTGTTGGTGTACGCGGCGAATGCTTCGACGTCCGTGACTGGAAAGTGGTAGGCGCCGGTGGCATGCCCGGCAGAACGTTCCAACACTTTCATGCCCACAGAGGCATAGGCGCCCGTATCGCCGACGAATTTGACCTTGACGAAGGTGAATTTGCCCTGCGCGTCGCAGCCAATGGCGTAATCCATCCAGATGGGGTGCCGTTTGGGGCTCATGCGGATCGATTCATCGCGGTTAAGGCGCACTTTGACGGGCAGTTGCAACAGGTAGGCCGCCAGCGCGGCATGGCCCTGCACGCTGAGATCTTCCTTGCCGCCAAAAGCGCCGCCGTTCGCCACCAGTGTCACGCGAACGCGATCTTTGGCCACGCCCAGTAGCGTTGATATCTGCTGGCGGTCGTCATAGATGCCCTGGCTCTGAGAAAGCAGATGTAGCCCGTCTTCCGTAGGATAGGCGATGGCTGCCTCCGGCTCCATGTAACCGTGTTCAATGCGCTGCGTCTGGAAGACGCCCTGCGCGATGTGCGCCGAGCCTGCCATCGCCTCCTGCAGATCCCCGCGGTTTGTGACAGTGTGCGACAGCAAATTGCCGCCTTCATGCACGGCCGGGGCGTCAGGTTCCAGCGCGCGGTGTGGATCGGTGACAGGCTCCAGCACTTCGTACTCTACCTCAATCAACGCGACGGCCCTGCGCGCGATTTCTTCAGTCTCGCCGACGACGACGGCCAGCACGTCGCCAACGTAACGGGTGATCTCGCCTTCGGCGACGATAAGCGGCCAATCGTGGCGGATCAGGCCGTGATGGCGCTCCCCCGGAATGTCGCCGGCCATGAGCACGTGGATCACACCCTCCAGCGCCTCCGCCCGCTCCGTATGGATGCGCAGCACACGGGCGCGTGGGTGGTCGCTGAATTTCAACGCCCCGTAGAGCATGCCGTCCAGGCGTATATCGTCGACGTACTGGTGCTGGCCCAGAACAAGCTTCTGCGCCTGGTACTTCGGCTGGCGCGAGCCAATGCGCCCGTCGCTTTGCGGCAGCGGGATCTCTTCTTCATTGCGAATCGCCTCGGCCGCGTGCAGCACCGATTCGACGATCTTTTTGTACCCGGTACAGCGACAGAGATTGGGCGTCAACGCTTTTTCGACATCGGCCGCCGTCGGCTCGTGGTTGCTGTTGATCAGGGCGTTGGCCTGCATGACGATGCCGGGAATGCAAAACCCGCACTGCACGCCGCCTTTTTCTACGAAAGCGTTAGCAAACACCTTTTGCCGGTATTCGCCGAGCCCCTCGATAGTCGTCACCGCGCCGCCGTCAACGCGCGCCATGGGGATCACGCACGAAAGCACCCCTTTGCCGTTGAGCTCCACGACGCAGGCGCCGCAAGCAGCCTGAGGCGCGCAGCCATTTTTTGGCGAGATGATATTTTCACTTTCACGTAGATACGTGAGAAGGGGTAGCTCCGGATCCCCGTCGTATTGTTTAATTTGACCATTCAACCAGAAGTTCACGGCAGACCTCCTTCCGCTTTTCTTTATCCTGTTGAATGGCTGGCAGGCCGGAGTATGTGGCAATCCTCCGCCTCGCCAGAGCGCCAGCCGCCAACATAGCCCACAACTTCTGGCGTGGCGATGCTAAACACATCGAGTATTTGATTATTTCGAGTATCCATGATACCTGATTTATAGGGGCGATTCAAACATTTACAACCCCCACGGATAGAGGTCGGGCGGCTGATCTCGTTTGGGCTTTATGTGCAGCGGATGCAGCGCCTGGCTGCTGTCGACGAACAGCAGGGCATCGTAGCGGCGGGGCAGCACGGTAGGCACGTAATTGCCGTATTCATAGTCGGGATGGTAGACGACGCCGATGGCGCGGTGCCCGCGCCAGGCTGCGGCTGCATCCTCGCCGCGCAGGTCGTCCATCAATAAAAGCCGATCGCTGCCCATGGCCTGGTGTAAAACAGTCTCCCAGCTCGCGGGCTGAGCGCGAGGAACGCGCATGCGCGCCATGGGCGCGCCCCACTCGGAGCCAGCAATGACGCTGCCCTTATACGAGGCAAAGCCGACGAGAACGACGCCCTCGTCTCCGTGCCGCTCGCGGGCCAGCTGGCCGACGTTGACCATACCGGCCCTGGCCATGTCCGTATAGCGCGCGTCGCCAATGTGCGTGTTGTGCTCCCAGATAATGGCGCGCGGTGTGCCCTGCCAGGTCTCTTCGTAATGGGCGAGCAGCCGGTCAAGCGTGTCGATCATATGGTAGTCGCGCACGTTCCAGGAGTTGCTGCCGCCGGCAACCATGGCCCGATAGTAGTGTTCCGCTTCGGCGAGAACGAAAGCATTCTGCTCGGCGTTGAAGTCGGCATCGGGATCGCCCGGGAACGCTTCGACGCGATTGCGGACTTCGCGCAGGAGGTCTACAACCTCGTCTTCGCAGTCCGTGGGGACGATGGCCGTGGCGCGCGCGTAGGCCTGGACGTCCTCCCCATAGGGCTCAAAGCAGAGAAAAGCGCGCCGCGCCGCATCGAGCGAATCGGGCGCGTACTCGCCCAGATAGCCCATCACTTCTTCCATCGATTCCCAAAGGCTGTAGACGTCTAACCCATAGAAGCCGGCCTTGCGCCCTTCTGGCTGGTCGTCGTTATGCCCGCGCATCCACTCGGCCAGCGCCGCGACCTCCCAATTGGCCCACATCCACGTTGGCCAGCGCTCAAAGCCATGCAGCGTGTCAAGCGCGCTCTCCGCGACGCCCTCATAGCCTTTTACATAGCGGTTAATGGCATAGCAATTAGGCCAATCGCCTTCCACGGCAATAAAAGAAAAGCCTTGCTCCTCGATCAGGCGCCGGCTCAATCGCGCGCGCCAGGTGTAATAGTCAGAGGTGCCGTGGGAAGCTTCGCCGAGTAAGACGAGGCGAGCGTCGCCAATTTTATCGATCAGCGGATCGAGATCCTCATCTGTCTGCAGGGGGTGTCCCAGGCTCCCAACGTATTGCACCAGCTTCACTGTATCGGCGGTAGAAGCAGTCCCTAATTGTGGCATCATGATGTACTTCCTCGTTCCCTACCAGCCTTGCGCGAACGTAGCATAAGCATCTTGCTTGTGCGGGCACGCAAGCTGAAAGCTTGCGCCACTGTATTCATTTTAGACGGCGCGCAGGGACTGTGACCATGTATCGGGTTACAAAACGCGGGCACATTGGCAGATACAGTTGCCGGGGAAGCCTATCAGACGTGTCACGGTTTGCCAAAATGGTGGCCTACGGCGAGGCGATTATCGGCCTCGCCCTGATTCTGGGTATGTTCACCGGCATCGCGGCTTTCTTCGGCGGGTTTATGAACTGGAATTTTATGATGGCCGGTTCTGCCAGCACCAACCTCATGCTCTTCGTCGTCGCGGTTGGTCTCATCCTGGCCTGGAAAATCGCCGGCTACCTGGGCGTGGACTACTTCCTTCTGCCTCTGCTGGGTACCCCCTGGCCGAGCAGGCAAGAGAAAGAGCATGTTGGCGCAACATTAGACGCGGTCCTTGGATCAGCACCTGGCAACTGACCGGGTCACAATCTATAAGCAGACCCTTGAAGAAAGCGGGGCGGCGAGTGATTCACCGCCCCGCTTTCGTTTTAACTATCCCCATGTTTGAGTAGATCCTCCGCCAGCGCCACGGCGCCCCACAGCGGCGCGTCGTCGCCCAGTACGGCCGGAACGATTTCTACGTGCACCTCGGGCAGCGTGACCGTCGCCGCCGTGTCACGCACGCGCTGCCACCAGCGCTCGCCGGATTTGGTCACCCCACCGCCCAGCACCACGCGTTGTGGATTAATCAGATTTGCGGCGTTGCCGATGCCCGTGCCCAGAGCCCACGCGCCGCGATCCAGGATCTCCTGCGCCAGCGCGTCGCCCGCCGCGGCCGCCTCACTCAGCAGTTTACCGGTAATTGTGTCTGGACTTCCATCAGACAATCGCCGCAAGATTTGCCCCTTATCAGGCTCCTGTTGCAGCCGCTCTCGCGCGTCCTGGGCCATATATGGTCCGGAAGCCAGCCGCTCTACACAGCCCCGTTTACCACAGAGACATTGAGGGCCACGGGGATCGACCACCGTGTGTCCGATCTCGCCCGCCATCCCTTCAGCGCCGCGCCATGGTTGCCCGTTAAGGATCCAGCCGCCGCCGACGCCGGTGCTCACCGTAATGTAAAGCAGATGCCGGTAACCCTTACCGGCGCCAAAGCGCTGCTCGCCGAGGGCGGCGACGTTGGCGTCGTTATCCACAGCGGCGGGCGCGCCGAGAACTTGCTGGAGCTGCTCTCGCAGCGGCACCTCTTCCCAGCCGGGCACGTGATGCGAGAGGCGGACGGTACCGCTGTCGAAGTCGACCGGTCCACCAAAGCTGACACCAATGGCGGCGGGCGAGTGCGATTGCAGCAGATCGCGCGACATCTGCAGCATAGCGCGCAGGTCGTCCGCGGCCCTGCTGCCCGACGGCGAAAACACGCGCCGATGCCCGCGCCAGGCAGACTCGCCGTCCTGCAGAAGCGCAGCGCTGAGCTTCGTACCTCCAAAATCCAGGGCAAGGAGAAGGTGACTCATGGTGTCTTATCTTCGTTTTCAGACAACTCAACGCTCAGTTATAGCTTAGCGAAGCAACTGGAGCTATCCTTTAGGCGTCATGGTGATGCTTTACCTGGACATCACGCGTAGCTCAGAGGAAAGTTATGATCGACGCTCTCAAGAACGTTCCACTCTTTCACGGACTTAGCGAACAGCAAATCAACGAATTCCTGCGTGTAGGACAGGCGCTTGAGCTTTCTGCGGGTGAAGAGATTATCAAAGAAGGAGCTGCGCCGCGTGGGCTTTTCATCCTGGCCGAGGGAGAGCTGGAGGTCTCGAAATTGATTGCCGGCAGCGAGACGCGCCTGGACCTGATAAAAGAGGGCTCATTTGTAGGAGAGATCTCCTTACTTACACGCCTACCACACTCGGCGACGGTCCGCGCAACGATGAGCAGCCGCGTTCTGTTTCTGCCCGCGTACCTCTTTGAAGAATCTCTGAACGCCTCCCCGATAACGCGTCTCATCCTGGAAACAATGTCGCACCGGCTGCGAGCGACAGAGGCAACCGTACAGCAGCACGAGAAGCTGTCCGCCCTCGGCAAGCTATCTGCGGGCCTGGCGCATGAACTAAACAACCCGGCGGCGGCCAATCTACGCGCGGTGCGACAGCTGCCACAGGCGCTGCTCAGCCTGCAGGCGCTGGTCTTCAGACTCAATGAGCTCAATCTAAGCAGCGACGACGTGGCCTATTTATCGCAATTTCAGGACACGCTCGTGTCGCGCGCGGCCCAGCCAGAGCCGATGGATCCACTGACGCGCAGCGACCGCGAAGAGGCCCTGGCGACGTGGATCGACGAGCAGGGCGTCGAAGATGGCTGGCGGCTGGCTCCGGCGCTGGTCGCTGCCGGCGCCGACAGTTCAGAGCTGAACGGCTTGCGCGAGCGTCTGGGCATTGAAAGGCTCGAGCACGCGCTGACGTGGTTAGAAGGAATGCTGACCGTGCGATCGCTGCTGAATACCATCGAACAAAGCACCACGCACATTTGTGAACTTGTCGGCGCCGTCAAAGATTACACGTATATGGATCGATCCACAGTGCAGGACGTGGACGTGCACAACGGGTTGGAAAGCACGCTAACAATGATGGGTTATAAGTTAAAGGACGTGACGGTTGTGCGTGACTATGCGCCAGACCTGCCACGCATTACGGCCTTTGGCAGCCGACTAAACCAGGTCTGGACCAATCTCATCGACAATGCGGTGGATGCTATGGGCGGTCGCGGCAAGCTAGACGTACGCACGTGGCGGGAAGATGATTCGATTGTCGTGGAAATTGGCGACAACGGGCCGGGTATTCCGCCAGAGATCCAGAAGCGTATCTATGAGCCATTTTTCACGACGAAGGACGTGGGACGAGGGACGGGATTAGGGTTGGATATTGTCTATCACATTGTGCGGCAAGAACATCGTGGCGAAATTCGTCTACATTCTGAGCCGGGCAGCACGCGATTTCAGGTCTTTTTG
Organism: Anaerolineae bacterium; assembly: GCA_025929715.1. Classification (GTDB taxonomy): domain Bacteria; phylum Chloroflexota; class Anaerolineae; order Promineifilales; family Promineifilaceae; genus JAAYYY01. Next base: position 7,596 of record JAICPS010000181.1, read on the forward strand.
CCTCTGCAACCAGGCTGACTGGCACAGGTGACCGGCACTTTGGAAGTGCCGGTCACCTCCAGAGTTAAACAGTCTTCAAATATTGGTGCACGAGGTTGACGGCGATAGCTCCCTGTCCCACGGCGGACGCCACGCGACGCACGGTGTTGTGACGCACGTCGCCGGCAGCAAAAATACCGGGAACGCTGGTTTCCAATAAGTAAGGATCGCGCTTCAGCGTCCAGCCGGAGGGCCGCCCGTTGCCATCATATAGATCGGGGCCGGTCAGTATAAAGCCGGCTTTGTTGCATTTGACGAGTTTTCCGAGCATATCGGTGTGCGGGACGGCGCCTATAAAGATGAACAGTGCCGCCGCCGGTACAGTTTCCAGCTCACCGGTCGCCCGGTTGGAAAGGGTCAGGGCTTCCAGGCGCTTCTCCCCATGAACCTCGACTACCTCGGCCTCGGTACAGACCTCAATATTTTCCGTGCTGGCGATCTGGTCGACGAGGTACTGAGACATCTCCCGCGCCAGGGAGGAACCGCGCACGAGCATCGTGACGCGGCTGGCATAGCGCGAAAAGAACATCGCGCCCTGGCCCGCGGAGTTGGCTCCACCCACGACAAAGACGTGTTCGTCCTTGTAGTGAGCTGCTTCCGTGACGGCTGCCCCATAGTAGATCCCGGCGCCGGTCAAATTTTCTACGCCCGGAGCCTGCAGTCGGCGAACCGTGACGCCGGTGGCTAAGAGGAGCGACTTGCACACCAGCTCGCCGCCATTGGAAAGCATCACGACACGGTAGGGCTCTTCGACGCGCACGCCGACCGCCTC
>JAICPS010000530.1 GCA_025929715.1 Anaerolineae bacterium
CCGGCACGCGCAACCTGCTAGACATTCCCGGCTGCGCGGCGCTCTTTGCCGGTCTTGGGCGTGAACTGGCTAACGCGCCAACAGGCGCCCCTCGGCCTAGGTACCACTTCGACTTTCCCGGAGCAACGCACGGCTTCACGCCACATGCCGGTGGAACGCTACTCACCGTACGGCAGGGCGAGGTTTCGGGCAAAGGCGTTCTGCAGGCAACCGTGCGCAATCTGAAGAAGAAAGGCGAGGCGCGCCTTTTCGTGCGTACCTATTTGCGGGAGTCCGAATTAAGCGCCAACTACTACGGGGCCAGCTTCTCGCCTCAAATCTATCCCGGCCAGACTCTCTCCGCCCGCCTATACGTGCCGCCCGATGCCTCGCCAAAACTCCTCGCCTCGCTCTACGTGTGGGACGACAATGCGGGAAATGCGCAGCAGGCAACGGCCGTGCCGCTACAACCGGGCGAGTGGCACGACCTCAGTTACGAAATCCCCGCCATGGACGGGGTCTGCCTGTCGCGCGCCGGCCTCGTGCTGCGCAACGTGGGCCAGCCGTGGACCGGCACGGTGCTGTTGGACGACTTCGACTGGCGCGGCGCGGCCTGCTACGGCTATGATTTCAGCCGCGAACGCCATGAGTTCGGCGGCATCAGCCAGTGGACCGTTCTGCGCGGCTATTGGCGCCTGCAAGACGGCGCCTATCACGGAAGCGGCGCCGGGCTGAACGAAAGCTACAGCGGCGACGTGGCCTGGCAGGACTACGAGCTGGCAGCCACCGTGCAACCCCTCACCGGCGACACACATAACATCAATGTCCGCGTCCGCGGCAGCCTGCGCTCCTACGCGCTGGGCCTTGCTGCCCGGCAGCCGGCCGTTGGAGACCGATTGGTGCTCTACAAGAACAACGGCCAATACACCCCGGTGGCCGAGGCCCCCTTCACCTGGCAGCACGGCCACCGCTACCGCCTGACCCTGTCCGCCCAAGGCAATCGCCTGGAAGGTAGCGTCGAAAACGGCCCGCGCCTCGTCTGGCAAGACGACGAAGCCCCCTACCTCCACGGCCAGATTGGCCTCTCCAACACAACCGCCTGCCACACAGCCTACGAAGACGTGCGCATCTCCCGTACGGGCGAGGCAGGTCGGAATGATATTCCGAATATCCCATCGCACCCGTCCCGACCTGCGTCGCCCCTACCATAATTCGTGCAATACGTGGCAAAAACCTCCCTCGACCCATTCTTCACCCCCCGCCGCATTGCCCTAGTCGGCGCTTCCGAGCAAGGCATGTACCCCGCGGGCATTCTGCGCAACCTCCTGAACTATGGCTTCGACGGGCAGCTTTACCCCGTTAATCCCCGCCGCGACACCGTATTCGGTCTGCCCGCTTACCCGGACGTAACCCAGACCCCGCAGCCGCCGGACCTGGCGGTGCTCACCGTGCCACGACGCGCGGTGTTGCCTGTCTTGCGCCAGTGCGTGCAGGCCGGCGTGCGCGCGGCGAGCGTCATCACCGCCGGCTTTGCCGAGGCCGACGAAGAAGGCCGCCGCCTGCAAGTCGAGTTGGCGGCGTTTCTGCATGACAAACCGCTGCGCGTGCTTGGCCCAAACTGCGCCGGCAACGCCAACATTCCCGGCCGCGTCATCGCTGCCCGGCTCCCTGCCCCACCGCTGCCCGGCCCTGTCTCCTTCGTCTCACAAAGCGGCGATCTGATGATGGCCCTTTACGGCCTGTTTCACGACCGCCGCCTGGGTCTCGACCGCCTGCTCTCGCTAGGCAACCAGGTGGACGTCTCGCTCGCCGACAGCCTCTCTTACCTCGCCTGCGCGCCCGAAACGACGGCCATCGGCGCCTTCGTCGAGGGTCTGGACGACGGCGCCGCCTTCGTCGCGGCCCTGCGCGCCCTGTTACGCGCCGGCAAGCCGCTGGCGCTGGTCAAAAGCGGGCGCACGGCCGCCGGACAGCAGGCAGCGGCAACGCACACCGCCGCGCTGACCGGTTCCAACCGCGTCTTTGAAGCCGTCTGCCGCCAGTTTGGCGTCGCGCTCGTGGACGACGTGGGCGACATGGTGGATACCTTGCAGCTGTTTGCGGCCTTTGGGCCGCACCTGCGCGGCGCGCAGCGGTTGGCGATTGTGACGCAGTCCGGCGGGCTCGGATCGCTCAGCGCCGACCTGGCCCATACGGCCGGCCTGGACCTGCCGGCCTATGGCGAGACTGTGCAGGCCCGGCTGCGGCAGCTCCCCTTTTTGATGACCTTTGGCGACCTGGGCAATCCTGCCGACGTCCGCGGCGAGCCGGTCATCGCCCAGAACACCATCGCCACGCTGGCCCCCTTCATGGATGATCCGCACACTGGCGCCGTGCTGCTGCTGCTGGCCAAATCTGCCGTTAGCGAACAGGCCGCGGAGACCGCCCAGGCCATCGTGACAGTGGCCCGGCAGTTCGAAAAACCGCTGGTGGTGGTATGGACCGGCCAGAGACAGCCTGTTGGCGAAATTCGATGGCGGCCGGCCGCCACTATCCTCGACGAAGCCGGCGTGCCCCTCTTCGACCAGCCTTCCAACTGCATCGGCGCGCTGAGCCGGGCCGTCGCCTACTGGCGTTTTCGAGAAGCATGGCTGGCGGATGACGAGGGTGACCATGCCTGACCAGGTGATTAACACCCCTGCTCAAGCCCGCATGCTGCCTTACCACGAGGCCGAAGCGCTGCTCCGCCGCTACGACATCCCACTCGCCGCGTCGCGCCTGGTACAGTCGTTGGAAGAGGCAGTCGCTGCCGCCGACGAAATCGGTTATCCCGTTGCCCTGAAGGCGATCTCCACGCAGGCCACCCACAAAAGCGACGCCGGTCTGCTCCAACTGGGGATCGCCGGTGAAGAAACGCTGGCCGCAGCAGCGCGCCAACTCCTGCTTCGTAGCAACGACCTCAGCCGCTCCCAGGTTCGTAGTGACGACTTCAGTCGTTCCGCCCTGGAAGGCCTCCTGGTCCAGGCCATGGCACCACCCGGCATAGAAATGATCGCCGGCATCTCCCACGACCCCCAGTTTGGCCCGGTCCTTGCCCTCGGCTCCGGCGGAATCCTGGTAGAATTGCTGGACGACGTGGCCCTGCGCCTGCCCCCATTGTCGCCGGCCGAAGCGCTGCGCATGATAACGGGAACGCGCGCCTGGCCCCTTTTGCAAGGTTTCCGCAGCCGCCCCCCCGCCGACGTAGACGCCCTGGCCGACCTCATGGTTAATTTATCGCGCCTGTCCCAGGACAATGCCCAACGGCTGCTGAGCCTCGACCTCAACCCCATACTCGTCCTCGCGCGCGGCGAAGGTGTGCAAGTCGTGGACCTGCGCGTGGCGGTGCGCCAACCGTAGAGCGATTTTGTAAATCGTTC
>JAICPS010000371.1 GCA_025929715.1 Anaerolineae bacterium
AATCCCCATCCTCAACCACACCCACCAGCGTGGCCTCGTGGCGGGCCATGTAGCGGCGGAAGTCGAGGTAGCGGTCGTGATCGGGCTGGGCGGGCTCGGCCGTCCTGGCGAAAAACTGGGCCATGTGGCGGTCGACGAGCACGACGTCGGGATCGACCCGCTCCAGCGCCTGGTCCAGGGTCAACGATTCATGATAGAAGGTTGAACCGGTCATGAATAGGGGCAGCAGCCAGGTGCGGTAAGGATATTGGCGCAAGCCTAACCAGTAGTGCTGTAAGCCCAGAACCAGCGACCCTTCAAGAATGTGATCGGCCACCCGGCTCGCGAATTGCGTGTACGGCGTGACCTGCGAGGCGACGGTATGGCGCCGGTCGATGGCCATAAGGCCCTCGATCATAACGAATAGCAAGAGCAGCGCGAGAACGGGCCGCCACGGGCGCCGTTGCCAAAGCTGAACCGCACAAAAAGCCAGCGCCAACATGGCGAGCGGCCAAAAGGCGATGATGTAGTTATAGTGCTTCTGCTTCAGAAGCAAGGCGAAAAGGAACAGGTGCATAACCACGGCCAGGACCAGCGTCGTAGCAGCCGGCTGGCGGCGGCGAAGAAGCATAAGTAAGGAAACGGGAAGGGCCAAAAGCACCGTCCAGAGTCCCGGCCGGGCAAGCTGCAGTCGCCCTGTCTCGTATAAGAGATCCACCACCCGGTAGCGGTCAATTTCGTAGACGATGTTCTGCAGATAGAACTGGAGGTTGAGGAGATCGAAGCGATCGGCCAGATAGCGCTGCTGGCCAAGATAATCCTCCCAGCCCCCGGCGACGTAGAGCAGCCAGGGCAGCCAGGCGAACACGGCGCCCGCTAACAAATAATAAGGCGCCGTGCGGCGCAAGACTCCTCTGCCATTGTGCAGCAGGAGAATCAACAAGAAGACCGGCAACCAGAAGAGGCCGTACATGTGGATAAGTCCGGCGATACCTACTGCTGCTCCACTGGCCGCGTACCAGAGTGGGGTCCGCGGCCGGTGTGCGCGCCGTTCGGCGTGGTTGAACAGCCAGAGCGCAGCCAGGCCGAACACGGGCACACCGATGTCATAGCGGGCGATGCGGCCGATATCCAGCAGCGGAACGCCCGTGACATCCGCGCCGCCGGCAAAGCGCAGCAGCAACAGCAGCGTCATGGCCAGTAGACCGGCTCGCCTCCCGGTGATCTGCCGTCGACGGCCCGCGAGCTGCCGCGCAAGCGCGAAGACCAGCGGCAGAAGCAGCAATCCCAGGGTGACGGGTAAGAAGCGCATCTGGAAGACGCCCACGCCGGCGACGCGGAATATGGCTGCCAGCAGCAGGTGAAAGCCGGGCAATTGCTGGTAGTGGCGCTGCTCCGAGTTATAGTAGCCGGTAAACAGGTCAGAACCGAAGACTCCGTCCGTGGCCAGCTTATAGGACGCTGCCGCGATCCACGGCTCGTCTTGCCCGACCAGCGGAAAATTGGCCAGATTGTCCAGCGAGACGGCCCAGTAGATTAAGAGCTGCAAGATGATCAACATGATCAACATGATCATGATCATTACATTTTGTATACTTGACGCAACTGGAACGTTCGAAGCTGCCTGACTGAGCAATAGAATGAAATATATAACCGTATTGTTAGCGAGCGCCGCCGTGACTCTGGCGCTAGCTTCTTGCGTGCGAGAGGCGGCGGTCGGGGTGAATGCAGGGATTTCAGCTGCTGACGGCGCGATCACGACAAAAACTGAAGTCGTTACTACGAACGAGGCAAGCGCCACGCCTACAAACCCGCCCTCCCCTACCAGCACACCCATCCCTACGAGGACACCCACCCCTGCGAACACGCCTACCCCTACGAGAATCCTTTTCCCAACGGTCACGCCCACGCCGCTGCATCCGCTGTCTATCGAGGCGATGCGGCAGCGGGAGTATCCGGGCAGCGAGGTTACTTTCGAAGAAACGTTGGAGGCCGGCGCAAACTACAACCGTTATCTCGTCTCCTATCTATCCGATGGTTATAAGATCTATGCGCTGTTGACCGTGCCTTGGGGCGAACAGCCGCCGAGCGGTTGGCCTGTGATCATCTTTAACCATGGCTACATTCCGCCAGGCGTTTATCGCACCACGGAACGGTACGAGCCGCACATCGACACGTTTGCGCGGCATGGCTATATCGTGATGCGGCCTGACTATCGTGGGCATGGCGAGTCGGACGGCCGCGCCACCGGAGGCTACGGTTCGCCAGATTACACTGTAGACGTACTCAACGCGCTGGCTTCAATCAAGAGCTATCCCCCCGCCGACCCTGACCGCATCGGCATGTGGGGTCATTCGATGGGCGGGCAGATCACGCTGCGAGCGATGGTCCTCAGCGAGGATATTCGCGCCGGGGTAATCTGGGCGGGCGTCGTAGCTTCCTATCCGGATCTGCTGGCGCGCTGGCGCAGCGGTGGCTCCACGCCCACACCCGACCCCATTATCGGGCCGCGCGGCTGGCGCCAGCGCTTCGTTGCAGAATACGGAACGCCGCAGGAGAATCCCGACTTCTGGGCTTCTATTTCGCCGAATAGTTACCTCGCGGATCTTTCGGGCCCGCTGCAGATGCACCACGGCGACGCGGACGAAGATGTGCCGGTGGTGCTTTCGGAGCTTCTAGAGGCGGAAATGCAGGCTGCGGGCCAGTACGTAGACCTATGGGTCTATCCGGGCGATGACCATAACCTGAACAACTGGTTCGCGTTTGCTATGGAGCGCTCGGTGCAGTTTTTTGACCGGTACGTGAAGTAGTTTTCCTACGCTTCCCTTTCGTTTTCTATACGCCGCCTTGGATCCGGCTGCGCTTCCCGGTAAAGTACCAGCCGTGCCAGTTCCGAAAACTAAATCAGCGTTCTTGCTAATCGCAGTCTTCATATGCGGCGCCTTTTTGTTGTTTCCGGGCGCGTTCAGTCTGGATTCCGCGGAGGTTTCTCTGCGGGCGGACGTCTTGGCAGCCGAGCTGTCGGCCGAAGACGAACCGCTGCAGCAGATTCTGGACGCGCAGGCGGCAGAGGCGATCACGCTGGAAAGAGAGGGCGCGGTCTGGAGAATGACCCCGCGCGCCGAGTACCGCATTGCTGCCCGCGTGCTGCATAGCAGGCAATATGACGATTGGCAGTCAAGCTTTGTCCCGGTGGATCTGGCATTGGGTTGGGGGATGTTCAGCGAGCCATACCTCGACGAGTGGATCCAGTGGCAGCAGGCGGATCGCTGGTACTACTACCACTATCGCCGTATCCTGTCCGTTCCCTTTCCGCGCAATTACGTTCGCGACCACTCGGCAAACGTCCACATCATACCCGCCACCGAAAGGCTGGCCCGGATACTAGCCCAACTACAGAGAAATGAGCTTATTTTGCTCGACGGCCTGTTGGTGGACGTCGAGGCGCAAAAAGATGGGGCAACGGTGGCCTTCCGCACCTCGTTATCGCGCAACGACGAGGGTGAGGCGAGCTGCGAGATTATGTATGTGGAGCGGCTGGTGATGGGGGATGTGGAGTATAGATAGGGGGAATGGTGCTGCCCTACGTGGCGCAAGCTTCCAGCTTGCAAGCCGCGCAAACGGCTCGCCAAGCGAGCCTAGATGCTTGCGCCACGTCTACGGGCCGACTACTTTATGGCTATGGCAATACTACCTCATCTACGACGTGTATCACGCCGTTGGCAGCCAGGATGTTGAAAGACTGCACAGGTCGCCCGTTTAAGTAGACCTGGACGTCCTCATCCGTCGTTACCGCTAGCGCCCGCCCTTCCAGCGTGGGTATAAATTCATCCGTCGCGATCTGGTTGATGCTCAAACGGTCGGTAACGATGTGATATGACAGGATTGTGTTCAAAGCGCCGCCTGGATCGGACAGCCAGCTGTCCATCATCTCCTCGGGCACGTTGGCGAAAGCTTCGTCCGTCGGGGCGAACACCGTGAAGTTTCCACCCGGGTTATCCAGAAGATCTGCCAATCCGGCCTGACGGGCCAGTGAAAGGAAGGTGTCAAATCGGCCGTCGATCATCAGTACTTCTTCTATGGTGTTCTCGGGCGAACCTGCCTGTGAGGCGAATAGCGTGTGTTGGGACGGTATGGGCACGATGGCATCTACAATGTGCACAACGCCATTGGTAGCCTGCATATCCGCTTCTACGACGGCGGCAACTTCGTTCAGCATTAGCGCTTCGGCGCCCATATCAAAGAAAAGGCGGTTGCCTTCCAGCGTGGTCAGCGCGCTTCGGCTGGCGACGGCTGCCGAAGAATATTCCCCGTTCACCACGTGGTAAAGCAGGAGATCGGTGGGCGTCACACCGGACGGTAACTCCATTGTCTGAAGGGCAGCCAACGCTTCGTTGGTGGGAGCAAAAACGGTAAACGGCCCATCGTCCTCTAGATTATCGGAAAGAGCGGCCGCTTCTATCAGCACCTGGAACGATTCCAAACGAGGGTCAGTACGGATCACATCGTACACCGTGCCCGTTTCCTGTTCCTGAGCTATCACAGAACCCGCTCCCGCACCTATCAGCGCAAACAACAGCAAACTAACCAGCAAAAAAGTCGTTCTCTTTTTCATTACCAATACTCCTATCGCTATATCTTACTGGACACTTCACAAACCGGCGCCAGACACGCTGGTTTTACGGCAATGCTGGCAGATCGTTGCGCGAAAGACCCTGGCAACATGCCACGTACAATCAATCTAATAACACAGATTTAGAACGGCTTATATGGGGTATTTCCCTACCTTGCGGCAGCTTTTTACCCTATCTGTAGTTTTTACTCGAGGAAGTAAATCGTCCGTCCCACGGGTTCCGCATGAGGGACAGATTAGATTCTGACTCAAGCAACCGGCACTTTTGAAGCGTCGCTCGCTTCATCATGATATTCGGGAAAAGTCGCCAACTCTTCGTCGGAAACAGCCAGGTAAATGTCACCGGTCGTGGCCTGTTCTACGATCGAGATGGGCAGTACGCGGAACCGCT
>JAICPS010000688.1 GCA_025929715.1 Anaerolineae bacterium
ACTGGCTTAACGAGCTATCTCATCCAACGGATCCCGCCGTCGAACCACCGTGCAAGTTGCAGCCATCCATCTATGAAAAAAGGAGGAATCCTATGAGCCCCGAGCCCAGAACAACGCCTGCAACTGCTGCTTTTGCCTTCCATACGTAGATAACCAGTAGTGCTAGCAGGAAGATCAACAGTTCCGGTAGGGAGGTGATCCCCTCCTGAAACAGCCGGATGGTGGTTGCTGCGATTAGTCCTACAACACCGGCGGTCACCCCGTCCAGGATGGTGTGGATGGACGGGTTTTGGACCAGGCGCTCCAGGTATTGATGGCCAATCAAAGTAAATGAGAATGCAGGCAGGAAGATGGCAAAAGTAATCGCTAATGCTCCGAGCGGGCCACTACCAACGTAACCAATGAACGTGGAGAAAATGATCAGCGGCGCCGGTAGAATCCCGGATAGGGCGAGACCATTGAGGAACTGCGCATTGGTCATCCATGCACCGGTAATGACGGCATCCCGCTGCAGGAAGGGGATCACCGTGTAGGCGCCACCAAAGGTGAGTAGACCGGCCCGGAGTCCAGAGATCAGTAACTGTGATATGGTAGCCGTTCCAGGCATTTGCACTTCCGCCGCTTGCATGACCGCGTCTGAGCCGTTTGGCGCCAATGCGATCGCGGATACCAAGAATACGGCCACCAAGACGACGGCTAGAAGCTCTAGGTTGCGCCTAACTAGTACGTACGTCAGACCAGCAACAAGTAGGGTCCAGGCGAAGCGCGCGCTCCACAGCTCTGCCACGAGCGCGACAGCCGCAATGCCAAACAGCCAGCGATCGGTGAGAGCATGCCCGCCGATGCGATGTACCGCCCGGACGATGATCGCCACGACGGCAGCCTGAAAGCCACGGAAGACAGCCTGAAAGAGAACTGAGCTGGCGCCATACGTGAGATACAGACCGGATAGGAGAAACATGAGCACGAAGCCGGGCAACATGAAACCCAGGCCGGCAAGCAACCCACCCAACCGGCCTCTTGCCAGCATCCCAAAGTAGACGCATAGCTCATGCGCTTCTGGCCCTGGCAGAACCTGGTAGACTGCCAGCGTACGATTGAACCGCTCGCGGGAAATCCAGCCCTCTTCTTCGACCAGCTCACGCTGGATCATGGCAATTTGCGCCACTGGCCCGCCCCAGGCCAGAAATCCAAAGCGTAGGAAGCGCAAGAAGAGACGGCCATAAGGCTCGTTGGGAGGCCCATTGGTATGGTTCAGAGTGCTTATCCCTTTCTCGACGTCTACAGCCATGATGATTCGCGCCGCGGACTGGAACGGACGAATTCAGCGCTCGCTATAGGTTCCCGGATTCTAACCCTACTCCCAGCCGGTAACATGAGGAATGTTCATCGCCTCATCCTGTGGATGCGCGACACATGGAACTTGGAGCCATTATAATTTCAGAATGAAGCCGGGCAAATTAGCTTTCGCAAGCCGCACGAATCTGATTAAACTTAAAACCTCAAATGGTCCAACGGATCCCGCCCTCGAATCACCGCCGCCTTACCCTGCCCGGTCCGCAACACCCCTTCCAGCACCAGCTCGTCGTACAGCGAAACCAGCGCGGCCGAAATGAGCTGATCGTCGTGCACGGACTGAGCTCCGCTCGGCGTGCTGACCCGCGCCGAGGTCGGAACTTCCCACTGCAGATCCCGCTCCCACGTCCCGCCCGGCTTAATCTCGTAGTGGCAGTGCGAGCACTGCTGCCAGAACCACCAGCCGTCTGACAGCGGCTCGGCCTCATCGCCAGCCCAATACTGGAAGCGCCCGGTCTCCACCACGCCCAGAAAGCCGGCGCCGAGCTGGGCCTTGGTCAGCCGCGAGAACTTGTACTGCGTGACGCGGTCCGGGCCAAACGCCGACGAGAGCCAGTCGCACAGCCCTTCCCCCACGCCGGTCGCGTCGGCGACGATGTGCGAGACGTTCCAACTCCTGAGATAAGCCAGCAGGCGGTGCACCAGGGCCGGCTTGTCGCGCGTGCTCTGGAAGTGGCGGCTGCCGTGGTCGACGAAGACGTCCACGGCGCTGTAAGTCGGACCTGGCGCATCGTAGTCGGACCTATCGAGCTCGAAGATGTGGCAAACGGTGTAGTCGCGGGCCGGGTTGTCGAGCTGGGCGATGGGGTCCGTCGTCGCCTCGTCCTGGCCGCCGACGTCGACGGTGGCGACGTAAATTTTGCCCGTCTCCGGCTGCGCCTGCCGCTCGTGCTCGCCG
>JAICPS010000543.1 GCA_025929715.1 Anaerolineae bacterium
CCTGGGACTTGTGGCCGCCGAACAAGGCGACTACAGCGCAGCGCAGGCGCTGGGCGATGAGAGCCTGGCGCTCCGGCGCGAAATGGGCGATAAGCCGGGCACAGCCAGTACGCTCAATAGCCTAGGACTCTTGGCCGCGACGCAGGGCAACTACGCCGTGGCGCAGACGTATTATGAAGAGGGCCTTGTACTCCAGCGCGAGATGAACAGCAAACGGGGTTTTGCTTTATCGCTTCAAGGTTTGGGTGTCATAACGCTTTTACAAGGCGACCACGTCGCGGCGCGCGTGCACCTGGAAGAGAGTCTGTCGCTGCGGTATGAGATAGGCGATAAGCCGGGCATAGCAGTCGGCCTGGCCTGCCTGGCCGACGCCGCCCAGCAGGCCGGCGCCAGCAGCCGCGCCGTGCGCCTTGCCGCCGCCGCTGAAAGCCTCCGCATCGGGCTGCAGCTCGTGTTCGAGTCGCTTGAACGCCACGTCCTCGCCGAAACGCTGGCCTCAGCGCGGGCGGTGCTCGGCGACGAGGACTTTGCGCGGGCCTGGGAGGAGGGGGAGCGCTTGAGCCTGGGGGAAGCAGTTGCCCTTGCGCTGGCCCCACTACCTCGCTAATACGAGTCTAACACGCAATCTTTATCGTTAATGGTGTAACCGTGCTGTGGCCTGGTCTCTATTTGGGTCATATGGACCCAGCCCGCGCACTGACAGCGTAACTTGGACTCATGACTTACTAAGCCAAAGGAGTGACTCCCCTAATGAAACGGTATTCCAAATTTATTACCCTACTCACCGCCGCCCTGCTTCTCGTTTCAGGCGCGGGCGCCGCGGCGGCGCAGAGCGACACGCCAGTCGAAGCCCAGTGGTACGCGCGCTATTGGAACAACCTGGAGATGGAAGGCGAACCCGTGCTGGAGCGCGATGAACTCGTCGTAGACTATGACTGGGGCTTTGGCTCCCCATCTTCGGCCGTCAACACCGATGGTTTTTCGGCGCAATGGACCGCCCCCGTCTTTTTCGAAGAGGGCGTCTATCGCTTCACCGTCACGAGCGATGACGGCGTGCGCGTGTGGCTGGACGACGAATACATCGTCCAAAGCTGGACGACGCGCGCGGCGACCACCGACGTCGCCACCGTCACGCTGGAAGAAGGCATTCATACCATCGCCGTAGACTACTTCGATTTCGTCGGCCTGGCCTCCATTTCGTTCGGCTGGCAGCTGGTCGACGATGCCGGCGAGGGCGACGAACCCGGCGATGACGAACCCGACGTGACCATTAGCCCGCTCAGCGGACCACCAGGAACCGATATAACTGTTCAGGCCACCGGCTTCGACCCAGGTAAGACCGCGACCGTGGGCATTGGTCTCGCCGATTCAGAGCCCACCACCAGCATCCTCACCGAGATTCCCGAAGATGGCGTGCTGGTATCGACCATCACGCTGCCCGAAGACGCCGAGCCCGGCGAACCGTGGCGCGTCCTGGTGAGCAGCGGCATCCAAAGCGCCCTTTCGGAGGACTTTATCGTCACCGCTCCCGGCGACGACGGTCAACCCGGCATCTGCGGTCCGACCTATGTCGTGCGGCCCGGCGACTGGCTCTCCAAAATCGCGCGCAACTGTAACACCACTGTGGAAGCTATTCTGGCGCTCAATCCCAACATCACCGATCCTGACGCGATCAGCACCGGCATGGTTCTGAACATGCCCACCAGCGCCGGCAGCGGCACAGTCGCTCAAGTCTTCATCTCACCGCGCAGCGGCCAGCCCGGCACGCCGCGTACAGTCATTGCCGGCGGCTTTGAGCCCGACGCTGACCTATTTGTCTATCTGCGTCGCGTGGGAGGGCCGCCGACGGCCGGTTTCTCAGTCACCAGCGACGACGCGGGAGGACTAAACCTGACCCTCGAGATTCCGGAGTCCGCCCAGCCGGGACAAAGCTGGTACGTGCTCGTGAGCGGAGAACAGGCCAGCGCCGAATCCGCGACATTCCTCGTGGTGGACCCGGACGAGGTAACGGCGACGACGCAGTTCAACTTGAACCTGCGCACCGGGCCGGGTATTGAATTCGAGGACATCGGCACGGTCCCCGCGGGCACCGTCCTTCCCGTCCTGGAGCGCAGCCCGGACAACAACTGGATCCGCGTGCAATATGAAGGCGAGAGCGGCTGGCTCGCCGCATGGCTCACCGAAATTGTCGGCGTGCTGCAGACAGTGCCGGAATCGGCGGATTAACGGCTCGTAGGCGCGAGGCAGGTCGGAGAGACGTTGGTCACGCGTGTGCTGATGGTTGCCGACCGTCCTCCGCCCGCGGCTCCGGCAGCTTCTCAATTCGTGGCAGCTGCGCGAATTCTTCAAAGTACACTGCTTTCATAGTCAAAATTCTAAGCCCTCTGTTGTCGATTTACAAAATCGATGTACAGTGTACTTTGGACCCCGCTCGAACATTCACGTACAATACATAGCACGAGTTGAGCATTTTCTATACACTACATAATGCTGCGCCTTAACTGCTTCAGCAGATCGTGCCGTAATGGCGATTTTGACTTGCCGGAAAGTGTGACGTATCGTTGATGTGGATCGCTGTCTGAGGAGGAGCGATGCTCGTCACCCGCACCAAAGTCATAACGCCCGGGCGCAGGTCAGACCTTCTGTCCAGACCTCGTCTGCTCAGCCTTTTGCAGCGCCTCATCGACTACAAGCTCGTCGTCATCTCGGCGCCCGCGGGCTATGGCAAAACTTCGCTGCTGGTCGACTTCGCCCGCGAAGCCGACCTGCCGGTGTGTTGGTACGCGCTTGATCACCTCGATCAGAACCCCCAACGCTTCGTAGCCCATTTCGTGGCGTCGCTGCAAGAGAAGTTTTCCGCGCTCACCGCCCTGGGCCAGGCGGCGCAAAGCCCGGGCGAATTTGACCTGGATCGCGCCGTCGCCACTGTCACCAACGAGGTCTACGAGCATGTGCGCGAACACTTCGTCGTCGTGCTCGACGACTACCACCTGGTGGAAGACAGCCCCGACATCAATTACCTCGTCAACCAGCTTATTCTGCACCTGGACGAGAACGCGCACTTCATTATCTCCTCGCGGACGCTGCCCGCGCTGCCCGACATGTCGCTGTTCGTGGGGCGCAACCAGGTTGGCGGCCTCGACTTTGAGACCCTATCCTTCCGCAGCGGCGAAATTCAGTCGCTGATGGAGCAAAATTACAACCTGATCGTGCCCGACGGAGACGCTCGCC
>JAICPS010000076.1 GCA_025929715.1 Anaerolineae bacterium
CTCTGGGAATGTTAATGTGGGCGGCGGCGTGTGCCCCAAGTGTGGCGCTGCCCACGCCCGTACCGACGGCTATGATTCCGGCGACGGCGACCATGTCGGCGACCGTGCCCGCGACGGCGACCATGTTGGCGGTCGATGCGCCGGAACCCACAAGCGAGGATCTGCCGCCTACGAGCGATCTGGCGACGTCGCCGGCGGCGGCCACGCCGACGGCGGTATTTTCCACGCGCCTGCCGACGACGACGCCCACTCCGGTCATCGGCCCGGTTATCAACATCGGCGAACCGTTTGAACGGCAGCCGGTTATCATGGGCAGCGAGCTGGCTGTGTCGGGCTTTGCCCAGGTGGCAGAAGGAATGGAGATCCAGGTAGGACTCACCAGCGCGGTGGGCCAGACGCTGTCGACGGCTGAAGCCAGCGTCGAAGTGAGCCAATGGACCGCGACGCTGACGGTACCGGAACTGGTCACCGGTCTGGCCGACGTTCACGCGGTCATCGTCGATGCGGGCGGCGAAGAGGTGGCGCGCAGCAGCGTGCCCGTGACGCTGACGGCCGACCGCCAGGTGAATGAGAGCTACGTCACGCTGATCCGCCCAGAGCCGGGCAGCATTGGGGTCGCCGGCCATAACTTTTACCTGGATGGACAGTTGTGGCGTCAGGGCGGCGGCGACCTGCAGGTCGCCGTGCTGATGGACGGCTGCCGCGAAGTTGTCGGCGACTTTTTCTTTCAACTCGGTATTAGCAGCTATTGGCAGGGATACGTAACTTTGCCGCCAGACGTGTCGGGACCGGCCTGTGCGATGGCCTGGGTCGGCACGCCGGGCGACGCCGGATGGCGCGCAGCGCAGGTGCCGGTAACGATTTTGCACCAGGACGATCCGCTGGCGACGGGCATCATGATTTCTAATCCACGCGCTGGACGCAATCTCACCGCGGGGGAGACGATTCTGGTGACGGGCGTGGCCTACAACGTGCCTGGACGCACCGTGAACATCGAGGTGTTGCTACCCAGCAACGGGCAAGTGCTTGGCGAGGCGAGCGACGACGCGGATTTTTATGGCTACTGGAGCGCGGAAGTGACGCTCCCTGCGAGCGCGGAGGGGGAGGCCGTGGTACGCGTGACGACGGGCGAGAGGGCGCAGCCGGATTCGGAGAGTGAGGTCCTTTTCAACATCGTGCCGCCCTAATGGTGTCGAGGTCCTTCCGCCTAAAGTCGCAGAGAATATCACTCGAATGGACGATGAAATAACTGTGCAAGGCGCATAGACTTGGCTGTGTGAGAGCAAAATTCAAGTTTAAAGAGAGAGCGGAGGAAACCCATGTTGCGCATTGCTAAGATACTCGTGTTGTTGTCCGTTGTACTGGTTGTTCTGTCCGGCTGTTCCCTGGTGGCCACCGGCAGCGAGGGCGGCCCATCTGAGCCGATCGTCGAGGAGGAGCCCGCCGTGCAGCCCGACGACCTGCGCCCTATCGAGGTGCAGGCCGTGAATATCGAGGTTGGCGTCGGCTCGCCGATTCCGGTAGACGTCTTTGTCAGCGGCGGTTGGCCCGGCCTTTGCGCTCAATTGGCCGAGATCAGTATGACGCCGGGCGACTTCCGGTTCGACTACATGCTTCTCGCCACGCCTGAAGAGCCCGACTGCCCACCGGATCAGATAGGTTTGCCCTTCCGCATCGCCATCCCGATTAACATCGTGGAGCTTCCCGAGGGTACCTATACTGTGTCGGTGAACGGCGTGGAGACCACCTTCGACGTGCCCGTGGCCCAGCCGGCGGCACCTTAACTCGGTACAACACTGTCTGTCGTGAGCGCGTTAGCGCAGGGAGCCGTGCTAACGCGCTTACGACGAACCTTTACAAACCTCCTCAAAACTCCATCACAGTATCCAAACCGCGGCGCAGACCGCTGAAAGTGCTGACTTTGCGAATCGCGAGCATGGCGCCGTCCACATAGGGCTCAGAGCTAGACCCAGACTCGTGACGCAGGATCAGCTTCTGGTCTTCCATGCCAAAAATGACCTCGGCCGAAATGACGTAGCCTGGAAGCCGGATGGCGTGCACCTGTGAGCCGTTGAGGCGCGCGCCGCGCGCTTCACGGCTGCCCTGGACGTCCTCTATTGATACGTCGAGCGCCGATTCGCGCACGCTACCGAGGCGGTACGACAGCTCGCGCGCCGTGCCGCTGGGCGCATCTACTTTGGCGGCATGAGCGTAATCGACTATTTCCCAGTGGGGAATGTGCTTTGCGGCCATTTCAGCGAACTTCAGCAGCAGGACGACGGTGAGCGCGAAGTTTCCCACGGCGAGAACGCCGAGTCCTCTGGCTTCTGCCTCCTTCGCTATTAGCGCATAGTCACTATCGCTCAGGCCCGACGTGCCGATCACGACGCGCGAACCCGCGTCTAAGGCCTGAAGCACGTTGTCGAGGGCCACGTCGGGTTTTGTGTATTCGACAAACACGTCGGGCTGCGCCTGTAGGGCTTCGCGGACCGTGCCTCTGACGATCAGGTCTATACCTGGCATGTTCAGCGCCTCGCTCAACGGCCTGGCGGCGAAACTCCGCGATACGGCGCCGACGAGCTCCATGTCCTCGGCGGCGATGATTGCTTTTGTCAAGGACGATCCCGCCCAGCCGGTGGCTCCTGCTACACAAACCCTGATTGTCATGATGTCCGTCTCCTGTCTCGTGATTTCTTCCGCAAAGGTCCCCGCGTCGCGGGGTGGCGCTGAGGGCGCTGAGGAAAGAGATGTGGTCTATTTGACCGGAAACCTCTGTCGTTAGCAATTGGTCGTCAGGAGTTCTATACTCCTCTCGCGATGATAATGCTGGGATTCAGGTTGCACTAATGCGAAATTCCCTTCTGGCCCTCCTGGTGTGTCCGGCCTGCCAGGGGAAATTAACGATTAAAAGTGGAACAATCAGCCAGGGAGAGCTGTGGGAGGGAGCGCTGGGCTGCGGCGAGTGCGGCGCTTCTTTTGACGTGCGCCAGGGCATGCCGTTTCTATACCGCGACGACGCGTCGTGGGTCTCTAAGGCGCGCGAAGCTGACGGATGGGTGGCGATTCATAAGAAACAAGGGAACTACGAACCAAGCGAAGAAGCCGTCGACTTGCAGATTCCCTATTATCCTGAAGAGCCGTGGATTGGGGTGGCGCGTAGCTTTGACGCCGCGTTAGAACTGCTGCAACTCTCGGGATCGGAGCTTGTGCTGGACCTCGGCGCGGGGCGCGGCTGGGCGGCGAAAGAGTTTGCGCGGTTGGGTTGCGACGTAATCGCGTTGGACGTCGTGCCCGATGAAAATATTGGCCTGGGCCGGGCGCGCCCCCTGATGGAGCATGCCGGGATCTTCTTCGAGCGCGTGATCGGCGACGGCGAGAATCTGCCCTTTCAGCCCGACTCTTTTGACCTGGTGTTCTGTTCGGCGGCGCTGCACCATGCTACCGACCTTGGCCTGCTGCTGCAGAACGTGCAGCGCGTGTTGAAGGTGGGCGGGCGGCTGTGCGCCATCCGCGAGCCATGGTTAAGCATGGTGGAAGATGAAGAAGAACAGGTGAACCGCGAGGCAGCAGAGGAGCTTGCCGTGGGTATCCACGAGACGTGCCCGACTTATGCCGATTACCTTTGGCACCTTCATCGCGCAGGATTGGAGCCCGTGCGGGTGGTTCCGGCAGGCGCGCTGCACATGAGCGACGCCGAGGTACAGGCCTGGGCCCGCGACCTCGGCGCGCTGATTGCGATGCCCAACTGGCGCGAGCCACGACGTTCGGCCTGGCGGCTGTGGGCCTATGCGCGCAGACGGCTGGGTGCGCTGCGGAGGCGAAGGCTATTGCTGTCTTGGAATCACGGCGCATCCGATGAAGGTGAGCGAGCGCTTAAGGCAGTGCTGCGTTGGTGTAAAGGGGAGTTGTTTGTGTTGGCGAGGAAGGGTGAACGGGAGGAGAAGTAAAGTGACCCCCATTGTCAAGACCACAGATAGGGAAAAATACAGTGTTACTGTTCGGGCATCCGTACATCGCAGAATTCATAGACCAGATAATTATCTGTCTGCGCCAGCAAGGGACAATTGCCAAGATACGCCTTTAGGTCGGCGTGATTGCGGTTATATTCGCCGAAATCTGTGATGACGAAATATTCAGGCGTAAACGAAAGGTTTGCCACGCGCTCGCTGATGGATAGCTCAGGCTCGTCTCGCCGGTACAGGTAGTAAGTGATGCTACGCGGCCAGTAGCTACCCGTCAGTTCTCCGTAATACTGGAGCGGCATTCCATAGTAGCGCGAGAGAAACAGCACGCTGTCGCTGTGATTCACCAGTTCGCCGATCTCTCTGTCTGTCTGCACCGATTCATACACCTGAAAACCCAGATTGCGCCGCACTTCGCGAACGTTGACATACGACACCAGGAGCAACACACCGAGGAGCGAGGGCAACCAGAATTTCCATTCAGCCGTGTGGCGCAATTTATCGGCGACGACGGCGACGAGCACGCTCGCGGCAATTGCAACCGTGGGAATGAGCTGCGCCTGGTAATAGCCATGCGTGTGGATGTGCATCGTAAAAACCAGGCCGAAGACGACGTGGCCCAATGCCAGCCCGATGATCACAGCCCGAGCCATGCTTTTCTGCAGCAGCGCAAAACCGGCGCCAGCGCCGATTAGCGCCGCGTATCCCAGCCCCGCGACCGCCAGTTCCAGCCAACCTTTCCAGTATTCGCGATGAAGATAGAGGTCCGGCCTGAAACTGCTTTGGATTTTCCAACGCATGAAGCCCGCAAAGACAATGCCATATCCATAGTACAGAAGTGGAAAGATGAGGCTTAGTAACGAAAAGAGCAGGAACGGCCGTCTCAGCAGCGCTTTCCAAGAACCCTCTTTATGAACGGTAACGGCGGCAAAGGCGCCAAACGTCGGAAAGAGAACCAGAGGCCGGACCAGCAGCGCGACACCCGAGGTGATACCGGCGGCGAGCATCCACCCGTTACTGCCCCTCTGCCCATAGCGAACGATAGCGAGCAGGGCGGCCAGGTACAACATCATCATCAAGGAGTCAGGCTGGAAGCTGCGGCTCAGCAGGATACTCAGCGGAAGAAACAAGTAGTAAGCCAGGCCAAAAACAGCCGCATCTTTGGACACCAGTGCGCTCACGATCTGGAACAGGAAGACGCCTCCGGTTAGCCAAAAAGCCGTCGTCAGCAGACGCACAGCCCATAGCTGCTCTCCGTGCATGATCTGAAACACCCAGGAAGCTAGCCATTCTGTGACAGGCGGCTCCAGGATCGGCTGGTTTAACCTCGTGCGATGAGCGATCTCGTTGCGCCACTCGGGGCCATCGTCCGTTCGCTGCAAGTAGAAATCGTGCGCCAGAATTGCCGAGGTGAAGTCACGGTCGATAAGCATGCCGGGCGCTTCGAGTCGATAGAGCCGGGCAGCAGCCGCCAAGAAGAAGAGGAGCAGGAGTGCAGCGAGCAACAGACGCGGATTCCGTTCAAATAGACCTCCGCCTGCTGCTACGGGCTCGACCTCATGATAGCCGTTTCCTGCTGTTCCCTTTGCCATGAGCTGTTTATTGCGCATCATGCCGCCTTCGATTTACCTGTCTGCAAGAGATAGTATTTGCCAGGACTTTCAATGCACCTTACGCGATTGTCCCGCAGACGCAATATATGAGCTTGTCCAGGCCGAGCCAGAGTCGCTTAAGCAAGGGATAAGCGTGAAGTGCGGCATGTTATCGCGCGTTGCGTGGTCCGGTGTTTTTGCTATAATCAGTAGGTTCTAAAAGGGCGCGTAGCTCAGTTGGTTAGAGCGCACGGTTCACATCCGTGAGGTCCTGGGTTCGAGTCCCCGCGCGCCCACTTTCTCTCCCTTTGTTTGCACGTCAGCCTAAAATCAAAAACTCTCACCAGAGGTAGCGTGGAGTGATCCCTATCTGTTTTCAGGGTTCATGTCCCGACGGATGTGAACCATGCTCCATGTGTGATCGCGTCACTATCGTTTTCTATTCTGCAATAATGGTTCAAATCCAGGGCTAAATATAAAGGAAGGTTTCGTCAGAGGACGACTTTTTTCACCTGCACGAATCAAATAATGCGGCAACTTTGAGCTGGCTCGCTGTCAGGCTTTGCTACTGTTATCCAGGATAGATCGGACTGGTGCGGCCGTCAGGAAGCCGACCCTCCAATCTTCTTCATCAATGGTCTCGGCCAACTGCAGGATGATGGCGGCCGCACCCTTGTAGGCCTGCCGCGCCTGCGCTTGCTCACCTTGCTCCGCATATAATCCGCCCAGCGCGCCTTGAATTGACCATGCTTCACCCGGCAGGTCGATTTCCTGCGCCAGCGCCAGCGCCGCTTGCAGATGGCCAATCGCCTGCTTCACGTCACCGTCCCACTGCGCGAGCACCGCCTGCGACCGCAGCAGCGGCAGGCGATAGCGTCGATTATTGCCCACAATCTTACTCAGACGCTCGACCTCGATTCGTGCCAGGTTGCCGTCACCAGCGCGCAGGAGAGCCTCCGTCTCATACCAGCCGGAAAAGCCCACGGGCAGCAAAGGATCATCTCCACGAAACCGTAGAACTTGCTTAGCATAACTGTGCGCCTGGACCCAGTCGTTGGCTAAAGCGTGGATGGTGCATAATTCAGATGGCGTCCAGTCGCGGAGACCCGCTAGTATACCTTGGTCAGGAGTCTTCATGGCGAGCTCCAGTAGTGTCACTCGAGCTGACTCTATCGCCATGAGCGTTCGTTGGACGCAGCCCCAGATCGATAGGGCAAGCCCAAGTACACCAGGAATGCTCAATTTGCGTGCTTGCTCAACCGCATGTCTTGCCAGCCTGATCGCCTGACCGTAGTGGCCCAATTCAAGCCGGGTCAAAGCCACCTTGTAAGCACAATCTGTTTCGCCCCACAGGTTTTCGATCTGTTGGCTGAAGGCACACGTTTCCAGCAGGGTGGTCAGGGCTTCTTGTGGCCGGCCAGAGAAAAGCCGCGCCCATCCGACCATGCGTTGGCTATCGGCTGCCAAAACCTGGTTGCCGGCCGCCGCGTATAAGTGGCGGGCTTCAGTGGCATATGCCTCGACAGTCTCCCACTGCCGCAGGTTGGTGTAAGCATAAGAGAGTAGATTCAAGCAACGTGCCACCAACTGGGGATGTTCTAACTCGCGGGCTATGGTCAGGGCCTGCTCACCGTGATGACGAGAAAGGTGGGCATCATTTACTAGGCGGGCAGCCAGCGCCAGGTTCCATTCCACTTCCGCCAATCCCCGCCTATCTCCATTCTGCTCGGCCACCGTTCGCGCTTGTTCTAGAAGAACGATGGCTTGCTGCCGATCTCTAGTGCCATTGATGTAAATTGTGGCCAGGCGATTTAGACCCAGACATTCCATGGCAGCGGCCCCCATGGTTTTGGCAGCGGTGATCATGGCCTCGTAGATTTCCTGCGCCCGCGGCCAGTCATCGGTCAATTCGTAGGCTCGACCCAAACCGGTATAGAGAGCTTGCCTATCGGCGCCGGAAATCTCTTCCGGCCAGCCTTTTCGTTCGGCCAAGTGCCACGCTGTCTCATAATGCGTGACGGCGACCCGGAAGGCAAAGATATCCATCGCTGCGTTGCCAGCCACGAGACTGTATCGGATGGTTTCTGCCACCAGGCCGGCGTTGAGGGCATGGTGGGCACATTCCGCTGGCGGTGCCGACGTCTCCTGCAGCGCCTCAAACGCCCGCCGGTGCAGCATCCGCCGCCGGGCTGTCCCGGCCTCGGCGTAGACCACCTCACTAACCTTCTGGTGGGAGAAACTGTAAACCGGGTCACGACCCGGCGCCGGCAACGCCTCGTCACCCTCCAACAATAATAGCTGGCCGAGCAGTTCGTCCAGGGCCGCCATCGCCTGATTTTCTTCAAGCCCGGCCACACGACAGAGGTGATCAAAAGAAGCGTTCTGGGCCAGGACCGATGCCGCCGTTAGTAATTCGCCGGCCGGGGCGCTGATGCGGCCCAGCCAACCCCGGATGATCTCCCGCACCCCGGGCAATACACGCGACCACGACCCCTGGTCCTCCAATGTTGGCCAATCGACTTGCCATGCCGCTGAGTTCCTATCCGCCCGGACCAGACCATCCTCAACCAGCGCCTTCAGGGTCTCCGTCAGGAACAGTGGCTGACCGTCCGTTTCCTCAAATAACCAGTGGCTAAACCGGGTCAGCACCGGTATCCTTTCAACGCCATCCGGCAGCAGGCCATTGGTCCCTGCTTCTGGCTCGAGCAGCGAACGGATCAGTTGTTCCGTTTCAGCCTGAGATAGCTCCCCTAAATTCAACTGCGCCGAACCAACATCGTGGTTGAGGTGCGCAAGCCAGGTTTGCAAATCAGGCGAATCCGGCAACGCTTCCTGACGCAGAGTCAGCAACACCAAGATGGGTGTCCGCTCTTCAGCCCAGCGCAGTGCGGCATAGTGTAGCACATCCAGCGAGGCTGCATCGGCCCAGTGCCAATCATCAATAAACAGTACCAGCGGGGCGCGTTTAGCCAGCGCCTGACCTAGGCGTGTAACCGCTTCGAATAAGTGTTGCCGGGCGATTGCTTCCTCCTGGGTAGGCTCAGGTAGGTCGGGGTAGCGGTCGCGCAGTTCCGGCAAAAGTCGGGTGAGCTGGGTCAACCACAAATCCGAGAGTAGGTCCTCGGGGGCATTCTCGCGTTCCAGGCGCTGGCGCAGCACTTGCGTGAGCGGCTGGTAGGATAGTCCTCCGCTGGCTTCAAAGGCCCGGCCGCGCAATACGTCGCCGCCTTGTGTGACAGCCCATTCCAGGAAATGTTGGACTAACCGGGTCTTGCCGATCCCGGCTCTGCCCGACAGGGTGACCACCTGGAGGCCATCTCGGCTAGCCCGCCGATAGGCTTCCACCAACGCCATATGCTCAGCGCTGCGGCCCACAAATGGGATAATCAGCCGGCGATGCTCTTCCACATCGTCAGATCTACGACGGGCGGATCGATCAGGCTGTTGTTGGTTACGAATTTGGGCTGCTAGCGTTTCCGTTTCCGCTGCAGGCGCGATGCCTAATTCCGCCTTCAACACCGTTCGACATGTTTCATACTGGACCAGGGCCGCGCTCCGTTCGCCGAGCAGAGCCAGCGCCTGCATCAGTTGCCGGTGCGCTTCTTCGCGCCACGGTTCCAGCGCCAGCTGATGTCGAGCCAGTCTTTGCGCCCTATGGTAGTCAGCCCGATCCAGGCTGTAGGTAGTCAGGCTGAACAGGGCGTCCAAGGCCAGCCGGTGCAGCCGTTCTCGTTGCCCCCGCAGCCACTCTTCAAATGGCAGGCTGTCGCAGGTGAAACCGGCTAGAAGCTCGCCCTGATACAGGGAGAGCGCAGGCTCCAGCTGATCGTTATCCAGATGGGACAGGAAGGACGCAACGTCCAGGCTATGATTGCTGGCTGCATTAAACTGAACCGTTGAGCGGGTGACCAGCAGAAAAGGCACTTTCCGGGAACCGGTATCCATCAGCACCGTGCGAAGTCGGTAGAGCGATTGGCGCAGGTTCTGTCTAGCCACGCTTTCCGGCTCGTCCGGCCAAAACAAGGCTGCCAGCACGTCTCGCGAATGGGGCTGCTGAAACGTCAGGGTCGTGTAGACCAGGAGCCCCTGTACCTTGGCCGAGCGAAATTTGGTGAGCGGCTTATCACCAAGCGTCGCCTGGAAAGCGCCGAAAAAGGATAACGTTAAATGACCCATCGACAAATTGACTCTAGATGAAGAGAGCATAACCCGATATCAGTACATTATACACCCCTGACTGCTGAAATCGGATACAAAAGCCGAGCCGGCGAGACCTGCCGCAAAAGTGCTAACGATGAGAGAGTAGGTGGTGACGATCCGCTAACGCCGCGATGGTATATTGAGGTCAATATAATCCTGTTACAAAACAAATCAAAAGGAGATCAGCAGATGACAGTTATTCAAGAAGAAACCATGTCCACAAACACAGGTAGGGCAATCATTTTAGGTCCTGATGAGGGGTTACGTCTAGGTTCAGGACCCGGTAGAGACGGTATCTTCAAGCTCACCGGAGATCAGACAGGTGGCGCATTCGACTATTTTGTTGTCGAAGTCCCGGCCGGAAACGGACCCCCATTGCATGTTCACCACATGCAAGAGGAAACTTTCCACGTCCTATCTGGCGAATTCAAAGTACGGCTCGGCGAAGAGATATTCTACGTGAAGGAAGGCGATTTCGCTTACCTGCCGTCAAAAATCCCGCACGCTTTCAAAAACATCAGCGATGAACCGGGGCGCGTCATTGTGGTCTATACGCCCGGCGGTGGGCATAAGTTCTTTGAAGAATTCGGTCCGATTGCGCGCAGTGGTCACCCAGACCGAGAGGTCATTGCGCAGCTTTTCCAAAAGTACAATATGACGTTGCTGGGACCGCCACTGAGCGCCGATTAGGCAAGGTAACCGAACGAACCCGGAATTTTGGAAACGGAAACACCTCCTCGGACGCCGAGCGAGCCCGTCCGAGGAGGTGTTTTCGTTTCTTCTAAGTCTTTTTTACAAGTAGACCCTTCACCTCTCTCACATAGAGCAACTTAAAATGATATATCTGTACTTTCGGCAAATAGTTGAGGATTATGCCAGATGGAAAGAGGGCTTTGACAATCATGTCGCGGCCCGGCAGGCCGGCGGGGCAACGGGTGAAACCTACGTGATGCGTAATGTCGATGACCCGAATGACATCACTGTTGTCTTGGGATGGAGCGACCTTGCAAAAGCCATAGCCTTCACCCGCTCAATCAGTTTGCAGGAAGCCATACAAAAGGCGGGGGTCATCGGCTCGCCCGAGATTCGTTTCTTAGAGGCCGCCAGCACCTGAGGCCTTGTTTGTGTGGCTACCGACCTGGGCAGCCTTGAGACTAGCTATAAGGGTAGACAATGTGTTACTTGGCCACCTCAGTACAGAAGTAACAGCTGTTGTAGTGGCTGCAGAATATTGACGCGATCAACCAATTTAGCTAGGATAGGCTGATCTATAATAATGTTGCAAATCAGCCCTCACGGTTCCTTCCAAAAACGCTAATTGTTAAAGGATTCTACCACAAGTAGAATGACATTACGGACGTGATTCCAGTTCTAAGGGTTCACATCCGTGAGGTCCTGGGTTCGAGTCCCCGCGCGCCCATTTCCCATCCTCGGTCCACTGTCTGTCGTAATCCCTATTCAGCGCAAATTGCATATTTCCAATAGGAGATGCCATTTCGTGTGATCTCATCGACGAATTGCATTCCTATTTTCTTGGATACACAGCGGGATGCTTCATTGCCGACGCGAATGAGACTGATTAAGCAGGGTAAACGGAGCACTTCGAGCGCGTAATTGCGAACCGCTGTGGCAGCTTCGGTCGCGTAGCCTTTATTCCAGTAATCACGGCGGAAGTCATAGCCAAGTTCCGTTTCCTGATACCCGTCTAGCTCCATATGCTCAAGGCCACAATTCCCGATCAACAGCTCCTCGGATTTTAAGATTACGGGAAAGAGACCGTAACCATGCCGGACTTGATGTTGAATATTTCGCTGTATCCAATGTTCCATTTGTGTGCGGTTGAACGGGGCGCTGTCAAAGGAGGCCATCACTTCAGGGTCGCCAAAAATTAGCAAGAGATCTTCAAGATCTGATTCTTGCATCAAACGCAGGCGCAGTCGTGGCGTCTCAAGTCGTAGGTTGCTCAGCCTTATGTCCTTGTCTTTTCACGTCATTATAATCCACAGTTCAATAACCCAGGAATCTTGGGCCGGGTTTTTTTGTCTATCTGGTCTATATCCAAGATATACAACCATATACTTGACAAATAGCATTTGTATCGTTTATGCTTTTGGCGAGACATCTTTCTAAATAGCCTCGACTTACTGCATTTGAACCGCGCCCGTCACCGTAGTATGTGACGGCGCCGGCCGGTCACCATTTATCGTCTTAGTCAGTGTAAGGAGATCAATATGCTGGGACGCTTTTACAAATTTCGCCCCCGTTTGCTAATTGTTCTGTTTGCCGGGCTGGGATTGGCTTTGCTCGCGGCCGGGGTTATTCGTGCGGCCACTTCGTTAAGTACGCCGGTTCAGGTGAGAAACCGCTTTGACGACGTCATCGACGATTACTCGGAGGAGCTGCTTGTCGAAGGGCGGGAGGTCTTCCGCTACAACACGTTTGGAAGCGAACATTTCTATGGCGGTGTCCTGGGCCTGCACGACGCGATTAAGGGCGAAGCGTTGGGCGGCGTGGGTCCCGGAGTCAGCCCGGCGACCGCGCTGGCAGTTGGACTGAAAGTAGACCTGGATGCGCTGCCCAGAGCGCTGGTGAGAGCACTAAGACGCGGCGAGGTCGATCTGGACGACCCGGCGACGACGGTCGCCCTACTGCAGCTTGACGCCGTCGTCGGCCTTGACGGTGTGTTTGACGAAGAGGGCGAGCTTACATCGGTCGGCATCACCTGCGCACTGTGTCATTCAACAGTCGACGACCTGTTCGCGCCGGGCATCGGCCGCCGCCTCGATGGCTGGGCCGCACAGGACCTGAACGTCGGCGCCATTCTTTCGATCGCGCCGGGACGGCAGGCGATTGCAGACCGCCTGCACGTGGACGTGCCCACGCTGGACGCCGTGCTGGCAACCTGGGGCCCGGGCAAGTTTGACGCCGTGGTATTGCACGATGGCAAGGCGCTGCGACCCGACGGCGGATCCGCCGCAACGCTCATTCCTCCGGCTTTCGGCCTTGCCGGCGTGAACCTGCACACGTGGACGGGTTTCGGCTCGGTGCCCTATTGGAACGCGTACGTGGCGAACACCCAGATGAGAGGCCTGGGTACGTTCTACGATCCACGGCTGAACGATCCCGACCAATATCCGCTGGCGGTAGAAACGGGCGACTGGAACATTCGCAACGACCCGGATCTGGTGACGGAATACCTGCCGGCGCTGCATTACTATCAGCTCAGCATCCCCGCTCCGGCTCCGCCGCCCGGCTTCTACGACGAGGAGGCGGCAGCCCGCGGCGAGGTACTGTTCAACGGCGAAGCAGAGTGCGCCACCTGCCATGTGCCGCCGCTATTCA
>JAICPS010000102.1 GCA_025929715.1 Anaerolineae bacterium
CGCGACCTGCCGGTACTCTGGCAGACCGTAGCCACCATTGACCATGTCGTCGCCGTTCAGGCGCACCCCGACGGCAAAGTGCGGGCCCACTGCGCCGCGAACTGCTTCCAGCACCTCTAGAACGATGCGCGTACGCCGCTCCAGGGAACCGCCGTAACCATCGGTACGCCTGTTGCTATAGGGGGATAAGAATTGGCTGAGGAGATAACCGTGAGCGGCGTGTACCTCCACAAGATCAAAGCCAGCTTCCCGGCTGCGGCGGGCCGCCTGCGCAAAGGCGTCGACGACTTCGGCGATGCGCGCTGCTGTCATTTCTTCGGGCACTTCCATCGGGTGTCCGGTCGGCTTAGGGCCGGGAATGGGGCTGGGCGCCTCGGGCAGCATGCCGGTGACCAAGCTGGACGTCTGCCGGCCGGCATGGCAGAGTTGTGAGCCGATAAAGCTCTCGGGCGCGGCCTCGTGGAAAGCTTCGGTTAGGCGGCGCATCGAGGGGATATTGGCATCGTCTGCGGTGCTCATCTGGTATTTGCCCGCGCGGCCGCGCTGGCAGATGAAGTTGTAGCCCGTGTTGATAATGGCCGCGCCGCCGCGTCCGCGTTCGGCATAGTACGCAATCATTTGCTCGGTGATGCTGCCATCCGGCGCCGCCATATTGGTCATGGCGCTGGACATCACGATGCGGTTACGGGTGGTCAACTGGTTGATCTGGCCCGGCTGTCTCAATAGGTCAAAAGCGTCCCTCCGCACGGGATTCCTCCTTGAAGCGACTTGCTCCGTAGCATAGGCAGCTTGCCTGTGCACGACCCGCAGGCCGGCATCCTACGTTACAAGCTTCCTCACGGCGTGGACCGCGTCTTGTATCGCCTCCGACGTGAGGCCGTATTTTTGGAACAACTGGTCGTAAGGCGCTGATTCCGTAAAGAGATCGCGGATACCGACACGGCGCATAGGAACCGGCACGTTTTCCACGAGCACTTCGGCGACGGCGCTGCCTAAGCCATTAATAACGTTGTGGTTTTCGGCCGTCACAATGGCGCCGGTCTCGCGCGCCGCGTGAATAATCGCTTCTTCGTCTAACGGCTTGATCGTGGACATATTGAGGACGCGTACTTGGATGCCATCGCGGGCCAGCGCTTCGGCGGCTTCTAGCGCGATCCAGACTATTGCCCCGGCGGCAATGATCGTGGCGTCGCCGCCATAGCGCAGTTGAACGGCCTTGCCAAGCTCAAACTCGTAATCCTCGTCCAACACGTTGGGCCGCGCATCGCGGCCTACCCGCATATAGACAGGGCCGCTATATTCGGCAATGGCATAGACCATGCGACGCATTTCGACGTGGTCGGCAGCCTCGACGACCACCATTTCCGGCGTGGCGCGCATGAAGGCGACGTCTTCGATCGGCATGTGGGTAGGGCCGTTGGTGCCGGCCGTCAGACCCGCTTGGTGCCCGACTAGCTTGACGTTCATGCCCGAATAGGCCACCAGGATGCTGACCGGCTCGGCGGCGCGCTTGGCGATAAAGGTACCAAAGGCGGTAGCGAAGGGGATCTTGCCAAAATCGGACAACCCGGCGGCGACGCCAACCAGGTTTTGCTCGGCGATACCGATCTCAAAGAAGCGCCGCGGAAACGAGTTCTTAAAGCCGCTAAGAAAGTTGGGCTGGTAAAGATCGTCGTCAAGCACCACGACGTCAGGGTTTTCGTGGCCAAGCTCGAGGAGCGCCTCGCCGTACGTCTGGCGAATCTCTTTCATCTTACTGTCTCCGGATCCGCCAGCTCCTTAAGACCGATCGCCAGTTCCTCATCAGTAGGCCCTCCATAATGCCACTTTGGCACGTTTTCCATGTAGGAAATTCCTTTACCCTTGACCGTATGGGCAATGAGCACGGTCGGCCTATCAGTTTCGTCCAGCCCTTTGTTTATACCCGCCACGATCTGGCGGATATCGTGACCGTCTATCTCGACCACGTGCCAGTTAAACGCACGCCATTTATCGGCCAGCGGGGCGACGTCGACCATATCCTTGATGAAGTCGCTCAACTGCAACTTATTGTAATCGATGATCGCCGTGAGATTGCCGAGACGGCGCACGCCCGCCAGCATGGCCGCTTCCCAGGTCATGCCGGCTTGATTTTCGCCGTCGCTGAGCAGCGCATAAATTCGGCAGTCCACTTCGTCCAGGCGCGCGCCAAGGGCCATACCCACGGCAACCGAAAGCCCCATACCGAGGGGGCCGGCCGAAATCTCAATTCCCGGCGTCTTTTTACGATCGGGATGCCCCTGCATCTCCGTGTCAAGCTCGAAGTAGGTGGTCAGCCGGTCAACCCGCAGGAAACCGCGCTCGGCGAGCACGGCATACATGCCGGGGGATGCGTGTCCTTTGGACAACACTAGGCGGTCGCGCTCGGGCCAGCGCGGGCGCAATGGATCGACGCGCAATGCCCAAAAATAGAGGGTTACCAAAATATCGGTGGCCGACAGCGGCCCACCGGCGTGACCGGCGCCGGCCGTGTGTACCATATGTAGGATGTGCCGCCGCACGCGACGCGTCATCTGCTGTAACTGTTCAAGTTCCTGCTCGTCAGGCTGGCGCAGACGGCCATCTTCCCACCCTAACTGTACGTCTACCTGCCGGCCGTACGGGTTCTTATCAGTCATGGACTCTTTCATTCCTTAGTTCTGCAACAACGTGTCGAGCGCCGCTATCTGCGATTCCAGGTGCGCTTTGTGGTTGAGTAAGGCGCGATACATATCGACGGATACCTGACGGTGGTCAACGTTGTTGACCTCGTCAACCAGTTTGCGCCACTTCTCGGGCATTGCTGCTGCGCCGGCATAAGCGCCGGCAACTGCGCCATTGATAGAGCCCAACGAATCGCAGTCGTGACCAAAATTCGCCGTATCCACCAGCGTCTGTTCAGGATCGCCGCCACAGACGTAAAATAGCCCGAGCGCCGCGCCCACCGTCTCCAGTGGATCGACGGTCTCTATGTAGCCTTCCGGAACTAGGTCCGTATGTAATGGACGATACGGCGCAGGGCGAACAAACTGTTCGTAAAATTGGACGGTAAAGGACCGCGGGGAATCGACAGAACGAGCCAGGGCAAACATGGGCTCAAGCGTTTCCGCGGCGCCGCTGCGCGGTGTGAGATATGCGGTGGCCGCGTCGAGAATAGAGCCGGGCGTGGCCGTGATCTTAAATGCTTCCGCGACGGCGGCGGCGACGGCAGCGCCCGCTTCACGAGCCAGGCCGCTGTGCAACAGAGAACCCACTTCAAACGTGTCGTATGCTGCTTGAAAAGGATCGCAGGCATTAATTGCGCCAAGCGGCGCGATGCACATCGCGGTGCCGTTGGCCTGCATATTGCCACGGCCGACGTCGCGGGCCGGGATTCCGTCATTCATCAGGCGAAAGTAAGCGTTAATGGGCGAGACGTAAACGTCGCGGGGATTCAACATTTCGCGCCAGCTATCGCCCCAATCCTCAGCCGTGATGCGCCCCTGGCAGCGGATGATCGCATCGCAGAGAATCAACTTGACAATGGAGTCGTCGGTCCAGTGTCCCGCAGGCCAGCCGGCGTGCCCGTACAGGCAGGCCGGGCCGTAATCAATCAGGTCCGTTACACGGCCGTAGAGCCGCTCGATGGTCTGGTAGTGCATCATTTCTGTGGGACCGCCAATAGCGTCGCCAATCGTGCCGCCCACGATACAGCCATACATTTTATCAAACAGCCGGTCGTCAGGGTTCATCTCGTCTACTCAATCTTTTGAGTAATTATGCTCAGGTAGAGGTCAAAGAGAGCGTCGTTGTCCACGTCCACGCACACGTCCATCTGTGGCTCAAAGGGCGAGAATTCGCGCCGGTCGGCGACTGTCTGCCCGCGCGTGATCGCGCCTTCGGTCTCGACCGTGACGTAGAGCTTCTCAGTCGTGAAAAGTGAAGGATCGAGGAGGTAAGCGGCGACGAGCATGTCATGTATCGGGTGGCCCAATTCCTTCAGGCTGGGCTCTCTGCTGAAGTAGTAGTCTCCATAAAAGCGCGTGACGTCGTCCAGGAAACGGGTCACTTTCGTGCCGGCGGCGCGTATTTGTGCCGTGTGTTCGGGCGTCAGACGTGCAAAGCGCGTAATATCCTGGCCAACCATCACGATCGGATATCCGCCATGAAAAGCGATTCGCGCGGCTTCGGGGTCTAGTGTGACATTTGCCGTCGAGAGAGGGCCGACATTGCCGGGAACGGTGAGCGCGCCGCCCATGAAGATCACGCGTTTCACTGCGGCGGCGAACGCGGGCTCCATGCGCAACGCCAGCGCGACGTTTGTCAGCGGCCCTAGCGCCAGAATTTCGATTTCGCCAGGGTTAGCCAGAACGGTCTCTACCAGCCAGCGGACGGCATTGCCTGCGGCTGTTGTGGCCGACAAAGCGGGCAGCTCAAAATCACCCAATCCTTTCTCGCCGTGGGGCGACAAGTCCACCGGAAGGGTCCCGGCCAAAGCCATCCCGCTTCTTTGCCGGTTTCGCTCGTAGCCCAGCGGCTTGGCCAGCACGACGTCGCCCATCATTGGCGAGCCGGCGCCCTGGCGCACTTCTATAGCGGTGCGGCCCATCATCTCCAGCAAGTAGAGAACGTTTTGCGTACAGTAATCGACGCGCGCATTGCCGAAAACGGTCGTGATTCCTTCGACTTGAATCTCCGGCGACAGCAAGGCCATCAGCACAGCATGGGCATCGTCCACGCCCAGATCGGTGTCAATGATAACTCGGTGCAATCAGCAGCCTCCTCGTGGTTGACGTTCTTCTCTCACGCTGCCTGCGGCTCGGAGACGTCCTCACGCGTAACGATATCCAGGTAAAGTGCGAAGAGCGCTTCATTATCGACCTTTAGACAGACGTCCATTTGTGGCGCGTATGGCGAATATGGACGCCAGTCTGGCACGGTCTGCCCGCGCGTAACAGCCCCTTCCGTTTCCACAGTGACGTAGAGTTTCTCTGTCTCGAACAATGACGGCTGCAGGAGATACGCTACGACCAACATATCGTGGATCGGGTGGCCGGTGTCTTTGAGGCTGGGGTCGCTGGTCACGTAAAACTCTTCGTAGAACTCGGTGATTGCTTCCAGAAAACGCGTGACCTTTGTATCTTTAGCGC
Source organism: Anaerolineae bacterium (assembly GCA_025929715.1). GTDB lineage: Bacteria > Chloroflexota > Anaerolineae > Promineifilales > Promineifilaceae > JAAYYY01. Next base: position 5,148 of record JAICPS010000102.1, read on the forward strand.
GCATGCGCCGCTTGTGCTCAGACGTCAGGTGCGCCCAGCGCGTCACGTCCTGACCAACCATCACGATTGGATAACCGGCGTGGAAGACGATGTGCGCTGCCTCGGCGTCGTTATAGATATTGGCGGTGGACAGCGGCAACGCATTGCCGGGACCGGTGATTATGCCCCCCATGAATATCACGCGTTTCACTGCCTGCACCCAGCGCGGCTCGACGAGCGTAGCCAGCGCGATATTGGTCAAGGGACCCAGCGCCAGAATTTCTATTTCGCCAGGATTGGCCAGGACTATGTCAATCAACCATTCGATGGCATTGCCATTTGCCGCTCTCGATTGCATGGCGGGCAGCTCAAAATTCCCGAGCCCTTTCTCGCCGTGAACGAGCTTGCCGCTCAGCTCCGCTTTCTCGGTGGTCATGAGCCGGAAACCGGCGCCCTGGCGCACGGGAATATCGGTTCTGCCGATTAACTCCAATAGATAAAGCGTGTTTTGGGTACAGTACTCGACGTCCGAATTACCAAAAACTGTCGTAAATCCTTCGACGTGGATATCCGGAGACAGTAGCGCCATGCAAACGGCGTGCGCGTCGTCAACTCCCACGTCGGTATCAATGATTACCCGGTGCATAGACAATCCTTTGTACCTTGTAGAACGGATTTGCAATTCGTTCCGGCGAACGATTTACAAAATCCTTTTACGCTGCCTAAGCTTCAATGATCGCGATCATCTCGCGGTACGCTTCAATAGCCTGGCGGGCAGCCGTTAGGTGATCGGGGTGTGGCAGCATTTCTGCAGCTAGAAATCCACTAAATTCTATCGCCCGCAGCGCGTGTGCTATCTCTCTAAAATCTGTGTGGCCAAAACCAGGCGCCCAGCGGTTGCTGTCTACCATGTGGAAATAGGGGACACATCCTGCTGCTTTGCCAATGCTGCTCGTGATCGATGGTTCCTCAATATTCATGTGAAAGGTGTCCAGTATTAGTTGAAAATTTGGCCGATCAATCGCGCCCGCAAAGGAGAGAGCGGCAGCGACAGTATTGAAGTCGTTCATTTCGTAACGATTTATTGGTTCTAGAAGCAGCTTTACGCCAAGCGGCGCTGCAAAATCGCTACATTCCCGGCAACATTCCAGCATCCATTGTCGCTGTCGCGCCGCAAGTTCCGAATCGTCGCCAAATTTGCCCCGGATGTATCCAAGAATAAGGGACGCGCCAAGATCGGCCGCCATGCGGCTAAATTCATTGATTGCTGCGATTGCCGCCCGGCGCATCTCAAGGTGTGGGTTGGTGAACGAGATGCCTTCGTGCAGATAGAGCTGGCCCGTGGCAATGGCAGAGACCAATAAATCATGCCGCGACAGCAACCGGTCGATTGCGGCGACGCCCAAATGTTTTGGAGAGCGAATGTGGAGCTCAATAGCGTCGTAACCCAATTCGGCGGCCTGAGCGAACGTTTCTGAAAACGGGCCTACCAGGGGGATTGGAGCAAACGGTCCGGCCTCGGGGGTGGCGGCAATACTGGTGAAGGTCCGTGCACTCATCTGTCGTTAGGTCCCTTCAGCCGCCCGCCTTCTAGTTGGCTGATTTTAGAAAGACGGGCGTCATGACGCGCGCCGTCGTAGGGCGTCTGCAACCAGATCTGCACGATTTCTTCGGCCAGCTTTGGTCCCGTCATCCAGCCGCCGAGGCACAACACGTTGGCGTCGTTGTGCGCTCGCGACAATTGCGCGGACGTGGTGTCTGTCACGCGCGCAGCGCGCACACCGTTTACTTTATTTGCGCTGATGTCCATGCCAATGCCTGTCCCACAAACGAGCATGCCTCGCTCCCATTGGCCCTGGCTTATTGCAAGCGCAACTTCTCCTGCCAGATCCGGGTAGTCCACTTCACCGGCGTCAAAGCAGCCGACGTCTTTCACTTCGTGACCTTGCTGCTCGAGGACTTTCTTGAGATGTTCTTTTAGGGTAAAGCCAGCATGATCGGCGCCGATAATGACGCGCATGACAGTCTCCTTCGACTCACGATATCCTTAGCTGCAATCAGGATGACGGTTCACTCAGGATGACGGTGTGACGGGCTACTTTAGTAGCGCTACGAGTCGCTCGCGTGAATGGCTGATATGGTCGGACATTAGTCTTTCTGCGGCGCTGGAATCTCGCCGTTTAAGGGCTTCCAGGATCTCGAGGTGATCCTCGTGAGCTTTCCAATAGTGATCGCCGGGCACAGACTTGGCAAAACGTCGGATGCGATAGACATGTTCGCTAATAGGCATGAGCATTTTGCGCAGCCACTCGTTGCCGGCTGAATCCATCAAGGTACCGTGAAAAACGGTATCGCTATCGAAGTGCCTGTCAAGGCTTACTTCTTCGGCAACATTGATCTCTGCCAGCAGCTGAGCCAGGCTTTCGACTACCTCGTCGGTAATGTGCGGCATTGCCAGACGTACTGAGAGGCATTCCAGAGGCTCGCGCACAACGTAAAGCTCGTGCACCAGGGTGCGCGTGATCGGCGCCACGCGGGGACTGCGATTTGCGGGAGAAAGCACAAATCCCTGGCCTTCCAGACGCATGAGCGCATCGCGAATGGGCGTGCGACTGACGCCAAGCTCGCGAGCCAGCCGGTCGATTGAAATCTGATGTCCCGGCCTCAGCACGTTCTCTAAAATTAGGCGCTTGATCGTACTTTCGGCAAAGTCTGATAGGGAAGGAGGCTTGCGAATGTGCTTCTGGGATAGCTGCCGTTCTTCGAGCATTTAGATCATTCCTCTCCGCAATAACCGGATATAACGACCGGTTGGCCATTGGCCATAGTATAGATAGCATAACAAAAGAATTGGCTGGCGTCCCAATGCTCGTGAAACTTTACGCAACTGTGTTTGATAGAAGATACAAACTGTATATAATATTTAAAATCTAGTATATAGTGCCGACGGCTCGTGTCAAGAGGAGTATTATTGAATGCCTTACCAACTTTATATTGACGGTCAGTGGCGGGATGGCGAGCGTGGGCGAACCATTGACATTCCCAATCCGGCGACTGGCGAAGTCGTCGCGACTCAGGCTTATGGCGGCGCGTCGGACACGCGCGAGGCGGTGGAGGCAGCGGCGCGCTCGTTTATAGATTGGAAGGCGTGCACAGCCTATGAGCGAGCTAACTTTTTGAATAAGGCCGCGCTGCTTATTCGCGAGCGCGCCGCAAACATTGCGCGGGTCGTAACCGGAGAAAACGGCAAGCCGCTCGGTGAGGCATTGGCCGAAACCCGCGGCTGTGCAGCCTGGTTTGAATGGTATGCCGAAGAAGGAAAGAGAGTTTACGGTCGTTCGGTTCCCAGCAACTACGGGCATAAGCGGCATTGGGTGTGGCAGCAACCGGTGGGCGTCGTGGCAGCCATTGCGCCATGGAACTTCCCCGTGAACTTACTCTGCCGCAAGCTGGCGGCGGCGCTGGCCGCCGGCTGCACGGTGGTCAGCCGGCCTTCCAGCAGGACGCCGCTCAGCAGTGCGCTGATCTTCGAGTGTTTGCACGACGCCGGCTTTCCGCCGGGAACGGTGAATTTGCTGGTGGGGAGCCCCTCGGAAATGACAGACGTGCTGCTATCGCACCCCGCCGTGCGTAAGCTGGCTTTCACCGGTAGCACCGCCGTTGGTAAACAGCTGATGCAGCAGGCCGGAGAGCGTATTACAAGGGTTTCGCTGGAGCTGGGCGGGCACGCTCCATTGCTCGTCTTTCCCGACGTCGACATCGAGCAGGCGGCCGAGCAAACGGTCGGCGGCAAATTTCGCAATGGCGGGCAGAGCTGCATTGCTCCAACACGCATCTACGTTCACCAGGAAATATTCGACCAATTTACTGAGCGGGTTGTCGATCTCACGTCACGGCTAAAGGTGGGGAACGGCCTGGATGAGGGCGTGGATATGGGCCCGCTCTTCAATGAGGCACAAGTAAAGAATACAGAAGCATTTATCGCCGACGCGGTAGCCCGCGGAGCCGAGATTCTCAGCGGCGGCAGCCGTTTGACCGGCGCCGACTACGACCGCGGCTGGTTCTTTGCGCCGACGGTGCTCGGCAACATTTCAGATGAGATGCGCCTGACGTGCGATGAGGTCTTCGGACCTATCCTGCCGCTGATTCCGTTTTCTACCGAAGAGGAAGCGATCCACAGGGCCAATAATACCGACTACGGGCTGGCGGCCTACGTGCTGGTGCGAGATATTTCGACAGCTTTGCGCGTTACGGAAGCGCTCGAATACGGCATCATCGGCCTGAACGACACGGTGCCCACTGTGCCACAGGCGCCATTCGGCGGCTGGAAGGAAAGCGGCCTGGGCCGTGAAGGAGGCATTGAAGGGATTCAGGCCTATCTGGAGACCAAATACATTAGTGTGGGCCTTTCATAAGAGACAGGCACGTTCGTGTACGAAGGAGGGATAAATGACTTTGGATGAATTGGTTCTGGCGAACAACGAAAAGGAGAATCAATAATGGCGGCCCCTCACTTTCTTGTTCATGCGCCAGGAGATAGCGTTGGCGTCGCAGTCATGGAAATAGCAGGCCCACAGCTCGCCAATGGGGTCGTGCTGCAAGATGATAGTGACGTACAGGTGGAGACGAAAGAAGCCATCCCCCTGGGCCATAAGATCGCCCTGATCGACCTGGCCGAAGGCTCGAAGGTTATCGAGTATGGCGAGGTAGTTGCTAAGACCATTAAGCCAATTACCGTGGGCCAACACGTCCACGTGCACAACGTTCGCAGCGTGAGGTGGGATCATGCCGGATATGCCTGAACAAACTTTTCTCGGTTATAGGCGCGAAAATGGGCGCGTCGGGGTTCGTAATCACGTCGCTATTATCCCTGTGGACGACATTTCCAACGCCGCCGTCGAAGCAGTCAGCCATGTGATTCAGGGCACACTGCCGCTGCCTCACGCCTACGGGCGCCTGCAATATGGCGATGACCTCGAACTCTTTTTCCGGACAATGATTGGAATCGGTTCTAATCCTAACGTCGCTGCAGCCGTTGTCATCGGCATCGAGGAGAATTGGTCGCGGAAGATTGCCGATGGAATTGCCGAAACGGGCAAGCCGGTATCGTGGTTTGCCATTGAGCGCTATGGAGACCTGAAAACCATCGAGCGCGCATCGCGCCAGGCGCGTGATTACAAGTTATGGGCATCTGAGCTGAAACGAGCGGCGGTAGATATAGGCGAGCTTAGCGTGAGTTTGAAATGTGGCGAGTCTGACACGACGACCGGATTGGGGTCCTGCCGTGCTGTCGGCGTATTGACCGAAAATATCGTCGAAAGTGGCGGCACTGTTCTCTTTGGCGAAACGTCCGAGTTAACCGGAGCAGAGCATATCGTCGCCGACCGCGCGATTGACGAGGAGGTACGCGACCAATTTCTGCGTACGTTCAACAGCTATGTAGACTTCATCGAAGAGCAGGCCGCGGACCTTTTGGGCTCGCAGCCGACCCAGGGCAATATTGCCGGCGGACTATCTACGATAGAAGAAAAGGCGATGGGCAATATTCAGAAAATCGGCAGTTGCAAGTTTGTGAGTGTACTTGAACCTGCCGAAGCTCCGGATGGGCCCGGACTTCACTTCATGGATAGCTCTTCTGCAGCGGCCGAGTTTGTCACGCTAATGGCTGCTGCCGGTGCAGTCGTGCACGTCTTTCCCACAGGGCAGGGCAACATCGTCGGCAATCCGGTCATCCCGGTTATCAAGA
>JAICPS010000407.1 GCA_025929715.1 Anaerolineae bacterium
ACGTGGCTGAGCGCGCGGCGGAGCTGGCAATTCCGGTACATACCGTCTGGCTGGAAAACACCGAGTTGACTGTCGGCCAGGAAGCAGGGCGCAACTACCTGGCGCAGCTTGCCGGCGACGCTTACGGTCTCGCCGGCCGCATGGACCAACCAGAGACGGTTACGCCGATTTTTGAACGGATCAGCGCCTTCCGCACGCAGCAGCTGGTACGCTACACCCCGCCAACGCTCAGTGGCGGAACCGTCCCTGTCGATTTGGGACTGGTAAATGACCCTCTGGCCCAGGCGCAGACCGAAGTGACGATTAACGCCGCCTCGCCATCCGTTACGCTCACGATACCTCCGGATAGCCGCACGCTGCAACTACCCAGCCTGGACGAAGTAGTAGCGCTGGCCTTAAGCGCGCAGGTTGGCTGGCTGGACGGCGCCGAGCGCGGCGTGCAGCAGGCCCGTCTCTTCGTAAATGGACAGTTCGTGCAGGACGTACCCCCGGCCGATCTTGCCAGCTTCACCGCGCAAATCAGCAACCTCACCTTCGGCGATAATAATTTGCAGCTATTTATCACCGACGACCAGGGTATCCAGGCGGCCAGCCCTGACGTCGTGCTCACCGTGGTCGAGGGTGAGCGACAGATTCCAGAATCGTTGCAGCCGGCCGCGGCCTTCAGCTCGCTGCTGCTTCCGATTTGCGCCGCGGCGGCCGTTATCGCCGTTTTGGGTCTGATAGGTTTCTTCTTCCTGCGCGGCGCGACGTTGCCCAGCGCATCGCTGCGCCGCTTGCGGCGGCCGCGTCGCCGCGCTTCCGGAGGTGTGACGATTGAGGATGAAGGTGAATACCACCCGGCGCCAGAACTCCCACTCGCGGCGCCGCCGCAAAGCGGCATCGCCCACGGCGCCCCCGCCCAGGCGTTCCTGGAAATCATTGAAACCGAAACCCAGATGCCGGGACACATTCCTCTGCGCAGCGAAGAAGTGCGCCTGGGTCGCTCGCCCACGCTAGCGGACGTCGCCTTCGAACAAGACATCACCGTGTCGCGCCTGCACGCGTCGATCCTGTGGGACGGTCACAGTTACCGCCTATACGATGACGACAGTACCAGCGGCACCTGGGTCAACGACCAGGAAGTTCCCGATTACGGCACGCAGCTATTTGACGGCGACGATATATTCCTGGGCAAAGTTCGCCTGCGCTTCCGGCAACAGTAACCACAGAGAGCGCGGAGATCGCAGAGAGCTAAAAATTTGACCTCCTTGATCTCAGCGTCCTCAGCGTCCTCTGCGGTAAGACACTAGGTCAATGCTTATGGACTCCCAGTTACGGGCGCTAAGCGACCTCACCGTAACGCAACAGGCAGCTATCGCCGCGGAAGGCTCCGCGTTCTTGCACGGCCAGGCAGGCGCGGGCAAAACCACCGCCCTGCTGCACCGGCTGCTGCGCCTACTGCAGGAACGGGAGACGCCCTACGCCATTCTGGTCCTCGTGGCCGAAGCCGACGATCGCCCGCGCGTGCAGGCGTTTTTGCAGCAGCACGGAACAAGCGAGCCGCGCGATCTGGCCGTGACCACGTTCACCTATCTGGCGCGCGAAATGGTGCAGCAATTTTGGCCGCTGGTTGCGCGCCCTGCGGGGTTTGAACGCCCCTTTCAGCCGCCCACCTACCTGCGCTACGACATGGCCCAACTGCTGATGTGGCGCATCGTGCGTTCCATGATATCCGAAGGCGCCTTTGCGGATCTTCTGCTGCGTCCTCAACAGATCGTCAGCCAGATCCTGGACACGCTGAACCGTGCCGCGCTCAATCGCCTTTCGCTAGAGCAGGCCGAGCAGCGCCAGATTCAAAGCTGGGCGGGAGACCCGCCCGATGCTCGTCACTTGCGCGAAGCGGCCCGCGCCGCGCAAGCGTTTCGCGCTCACTGCCGCCGGAACAGCCTGCTAGACGTCTCCCTGGCGGTGCGCGTTTTTGATACACAGCTCTTACAGCACCCTGAATTCCACCGCTATTTCCGCGAGCGCTTTCGCCACATCCTAGTTGATAACGTCGAAGAGCAGACGCCCGCAGGCCAACAGTTTGTCGCCGGTCTGTTAGACGTGGTGCTATCCGCGGCCATCGTCTATGACGAAGGCGGCGGATACAAGCAGTTGTTGTCGGCCGACCCCGCCGGCGCCCGCCGGTTGGCCCCGCTCTGCCGCCAGCAGTTCCGCTTCGACGAGCAGTTCGTCAGCAGCCCGTCGCTGGTGGCGCTGGCCGACGTGGTGCAACGCCAGCTCCTGCCCTCAGCGGCTAAGGCCGTCACAGACGAGCCGCGTGTCGCAGATGAGGCGCCTTCTGTTAGCCCGATACAAATTTCCGCAAGCGCAGTACTTGACGTCGTTGAGGGCCGGTATCGCCACGAGATGGCGCAGAACACCGCGCAGCGGCTCGGCCTTTTACTGACACAGCACGAGATTGCGCCAGACGACGCCGCCATTATCACGCCCGGGCTGGACGGCGCGATGCGCTACACGTTGAGCCGGGCGTTGCGAGAGGCCGGCCTACCATTCTCGCTGCTACGTCGGCGCAGTAGCCCGCGCGACGAGCCGCTGGTGCGCGCCTGGCTGACCTGGCTCGCGTTGGCCCATCCTGACTGGCAAAGGCCCCCACCGGCTTACGACGTCTCCGAGGCCTTGACGCTTAGCATATCGGGCCTCGATCCCGCCCGCGCCGAGCTTTTGAGCGGCGCGCTGTACCGCGCTGACGAGGGCGCGGTGGCTTCTGTAGACGAGCTCTCGCCAGAGCTGCTCGATCGTGTGGGCGATCCACAAGTCGCGGCCGTCGAGGAGCTGCGAGAGTGGCTGGCCGCGCGCGCTCATCTGCCGCCTGATGACTTCTTGCAGAATCTTTACACATTCCTGTCCTCCGAGCCCGCTTACCGGGCGCACGGCGAAAGCGGCGCGGCCGAGCTGTCCCAATGGCTGATCGACCTCGCTGCGCGCCTGCGACAAGCGAGCGCGTCGATGGGGCTGGAAACGGCGGGAGAGATGGGACGCGCTTTTCTCAATGCCATCGACGAGGGACTCGTAAGCGCTGACCCGCCGGAAATGGGCGAACCGCCCCAGCAGCGCGGCGTGTTGGTCACGACGATTCACGGTTACCTGCTGTCCCAAGAGACCAGCCGCATGCAGGTCTGGTTCGACGTCAGCAATCCTTCCTGGTGGGATATTCCTCGCCAACCGCTCAGCAACCCCTTCGTGCTGGCGCCCGACTGGGCCGAGGGTAAGGTCTGGACCCTGGCGGACGCCTATCGGCGACGCAATGAGATTTTAAGCCACGTGATTCGCGGCCTCGCCGTGCGTTGTCGCGACGGCGTCGTTCTTGCGCTAAGCACGCTGGACCAGGCAGGACGGCGCCAGGACTCTCCCTTATGGCGCGCGCTGAATCAAATTACGACCGTCCGTCCGTAGGAACCGTTCAAGATGAATAAACCGCAAAAGTGCCAGTCACCTTCGATCACCTGCCAAAATATCACAAAACGCCAGCATCGCACCCGACATCAGCCCGTGTCCGCCCAGAATGACGGGAATGGGTGCCTCGACTGCCGCGGCAGTAAAGCTCCGCAGCCAGTCGTCTCCAACTTCATCCACGCGCCCCAGATCCGACGCAAAACGGCTGGCGTCATCCGGCCATAGCCCATGGTGCGCAAGCAGCACGCGCGTATCGATAAATGCAGCCCCGGACCACTGCGACAGCGCTGCAAAGAACGCGTCAACCCCTACAGCTTCAATATAAGCCGCGAGTAGCGAGCGTACCTCGCCCGTCGCCTGCCGCCCACTGGACACCATACCCCGCTCTTCGGACACGACGCGCAGCCAGGAGCGAGTTGTCGCGTTGATAGTCGACCACACGTCCGGAGATAGCCGTCCTCCGATGAAGACGTGGCTGGCCGCAGTTGCCAGCACCTCAAGCGCCGCTCGTAGTCGCTCGACCGGCAGCTCAAGAGTGTCGAGGTACTGCCTTAGTTGGGGCCGCGTGCCGGGATGCAGAGAGAGGGCCATCAGGTCCAATGGGGTGTCAATGTCCAGCCGGCTGGCAGCGCTGGGCGGTTGGGCGTGCACCGGCAACCCCGCTTCGGCCGAAAGCACCCAACCCAACATGTTGTCGCGCGGCAAACGCGCTGCCCACCGGCCGATGACCTCTGCAGGCGTTACCCCCACCCAATCACTGGCAAACTGGTTGTTGGTAATCACCAGCCGCTCGGCGCCCGCCAGGCGGCTCACAACGTCCGCGAGCTGATCGTCCATAAGCAGGGGCGCGGCCCCGCCGCCAACGTAGAACAGGTGCGAAATTTCATACTCCTGCACGAGGTGCGCCAGAATCTCTCCGACGTGTAGTCGCCCCGTGATGCTGGGGAAAAAATGAGTCATGGGCAGCGCGCCCAATTCTTGAAGTTGCGGCGACGCTAGAATGACCCGTGATATGAGCGGCTGTCGGGACAACTGCTCCAGTAAGTCCGCGGCTGCAGCCCGCCGCGCCCCCTGTACCCACGACGCCGGATCCCCCGCAGCGCCGCCCTCACC
>JAICPS010000519.1 GCA_025929715.1 Anaerolineae bacterium
CACGTCGTGCAGGCAATCGCGAATCTGATCGCCGATAGAAGTGCCGCCCGGTTCCCGCGTGGTCCGAACAGGATAACCCTGCTCGCGGAGAAAATCTGCTAACAGGGATATTTGCGTGGTTTTGCCGCTTCCGTCCGGCCCCTCAAAGGTGATAAACATCCCCTACTGCTGCCGTACGCTACGGTTGCGCCGGGTATTGAAAATTCGGACGTGGCGGTCCGGTTCATCTCCGTAGCTGTGGGAGACAAGATTCGCCTGCCGCGCTAACTGATGCTGGTAGCGACGCACCGAAGAGCCCGCGGGTGATAGATCGACGCTGGTCTCGCCGGCCTGAATACGTTCAATGGCCCTTTCTGCCTCTGCTACCGCCGACTCAAAAGGGTCGTTGATGCTCCCCTCCAGGTTAAACACCTCGACCAGCGCGTTTTCCATCTGGTTGACCGTGTTGGCGCGCAGTACGTATATCGGTATCCGTCGTTGTTCCGCATCGCCGATAATGCGGCGACGACGCCGGTAGTAATTTTTGAGGGTGATTAGCACGTCGGCGTCGCTCACGTCGTCTACAATCTCTATGTTTACGCCCAGCTTCCTGGCTGCCTGGCGCAGCCGGTTGCGGGCAACACCGTAGGGAAACACGTTACGGCTGGGGCCCGGTCCCTGGGCGCCGATCATCGTGGGCTCAGAGCGGCTGTCGCCGGTAGCGGGGGCGCCGCCCGGGCGCGGGCCGCCAACGCGCGGGCCGTCAATATGCGAGCCGCCGTTTGCTCCCGTGGGCTGGCCGCGACGCGAGCTACGTGGAGAGCGCGTCAGATCACGCGAACCACGCCGGCCGCTCATGGCCGGCGCTTCAATCCGTTCTTCTTCTTGCTCGAAGTGAACTGCGCCCTCGTGGTCTCGATAGCGCAATTCAACATCCATCGCCTCGCCGCGCAAAATGGCGTCGACTGAAGCCGCAACGTCCTTGTGCACCGCCACCCGCTGTCGCGCCTGTATTTCGATCAGCACGTCAAAGGTCGGCGGCGCGCGTCGTTCAAGCACGGTCTTCTGTGTGCCACGGCGGCGCGCCTCTTCGTCGGACAGGGTGACGCTCTCGATACCGCCGACCAGGTCGGAAAGCGTCGGGTTCAACAGTAAATTTTCCAGTGAATTGCCATGCGCAGTGCCTATCAGTTGCACGCCGCGCTCGTTGATGGTGCGCGCGGCGTGCGCCTCCTGCTCACGCCCGATCTCGTCGATGATGATCACTTCGGGGTTGTGGTTTTCCACAGCCTCAATCATCGTTTCATGCTGGTATGAAGGGCGGGGCACTTGCATTCGACGGGCGCGGCCCACGGCGGGATGAGGAATATCGCCGTCGCCGCCAATCTCGTTGGAAGTGTCGACGATAATTACGCGTTTTTGGTCGGCCAGGACCCGCGCCATTTCGCGCAACATAGTGGTCTTACCCACGCCGGGACGGCCCAGCAGCAGAATGCTCTGGCCGCTTTCGACCAGGTCGGTGATGATGTCTATGGTACCGTAGACGGCGCGCCCGACGCGGGCGGTAAGTCCAACGACGATGCCGCGGCGGTTGCGGATGGCCGAAATTCGGTGCAGGGTGCGAGCCATGCCCGCGCGGTTGTCGTCGTCGAACTCGCCAATGCGATTGACGACGGCGTCGATCTCTGCCTTGCTTACCTCTTCTTCGCGCAGCGTAACTTCACGGCCCGTGTATCGGGCCGTGGGCCGGCGACCGAGGTCCATTACCACTTCAAGTAGCTCGGGCTGATTACCCAGTTCGTCTAGCCGCTCCCTTATGCTCACCGGCAAGACTGCCAGGAGCGCGTCCAAATCCTCAAGTGCCTGTTCTGTGGCTGTGCCTTCAAGAGTCATATGTTATGTCAAAGTTACCCATTACTTCGTTCGCTAAATGCCATGATATGAGACCTAGAGCCTGGGGCAAGGTCCACCCAATGGGTCTATTGTCTTTCTTACCCCGAAGGGCGGACTATAGGGTCGTTCAAAGGAATGCCGATAGGTGCGGACACGGGCGTGCGGCGACCACCTCTCTTCAGGATCTGCCCCGGGATTGAAGCGTTGCAGCAGTGTGGTCGGACGTACCCCCTGCGCGACGAGTAAACGCTCGAGCGCCCCAGATTTTTTGGCGATGGGAATGCTCATGTGTTTGACCATCACCGCCTGGCTTCGAAATAGCTGAAACCCGCTACGCTGCAACGAGCTTTGTAACCAGCTCTGATAGCGGCGCACGCAGCAGTAGACTGGATAGTCGTCGTCCTTATCGCAGATCTGCACAGCGGCGCTGACAATGTCGTCCGCCTGGGCATAAGCGTTGGGATGGATGAAAATCTGCAACCAGGTGGCCTCCGGGCCGCGCGTGGCGTGAACGAAGGCGGTCAGCTCGCCATCCTCACGCAGAAGCCATAACTCGCCTTGCTCGGGCGGTGATGGTTCCACCAGTTGAATGAGGGGCGGCACGGTGTTGGCATAGAGCAATTCGACGTCCCACTCGTCGGTAACCTGGCGAGGCTGCAGATGTGTGGCGGAGGCGGTGACGGGCCTGCGGCCAAGGATCCAGATATCCTGGCGTGTGTAGATGGCGAACCCTGCTCGTCGCAAAATGGCGAGTTCTGCTCCACTCTCGTCCGCCTCGGCCACCAGGCTGTGCAGCCCACGCTGCCCAACGGCTGCGACGACTTCGTCCAGCAGTGGGAGCCAGACGTCCTGGTTATAAAAATCCACGTGGCCATCGCCATTTTCGGCCGGGCTAAGCGCCAGGAAAACGAGGCGCGCGTTAAGATCATAGGCGACTTGCAATTGTACGAAGCCGGTAGCCCCGCCCTCTTCGCTGCGCCAGACGTAAGTCGGCGAATCGTTGTTGCCTATCAAGCCGAATAAAGCCCCCCGTAACGGATGGTGACTCCTCGTTAGCGCTGACTCAGCGTCCAGACAGATACCATGCTCGCCGAGACGGCGCACCAACGCCAGATCGCGCAGGCTGAACGGACGTATCATTGAAAAAAGTGTAACCTCAGGCGCGTTATTAGGCAAGCCGCGTACACTTTGCCGGAAACTACGAGTGTCCGGGAAAGTGCAGCTCCGAGTTTCCGGGAAAGTTAGTTGGGGTTATAATAACGCTCCCTGAGGTGACCGGCACTTTCAACGTACCGGTTACCTGAAGACAACACTATTAACCGCTGTGCTCACAATCTGGAGGCTAACGACATGTCTTCTTTCCTACTGACCGTTCGCGAGAGTATTCGCTATCGCGGCCGGTTAGGCCATTACAGCTGGCTGGCTCACCGCATCTCAGGGCTGGCAATCCTGACCTACCTGATTATTCACGTCTGGGACACGGCCAACGCCAACTTTAACCCGCAGCTATACAGATGGGCGCTGGACCTTTTTAAGCATCCGCTATTCGGCTTTGGCGAAATTATGCTGATGGCTGCGTTGCTGTACCACGCTTATAACGGTTTACGGATTAC
>JAICPS010000302.1 GCA_025929715.1 Anaerolineae bacterium
CCAGTACACTGGCATGGATTATCAGCAGTTGTTGCAGGAGAACCGCATGCAGGTAAGTATGAACGGCGTGGGCAGCTACTATGATAATGCGCCCATCGAAAGTTTCTTTGGAACGCTGAAACAGGAACTGGTCCATCATCGTTACTATCAAACCCGTGCTGAAGCCATGAGCGATATCTTCTTTTACCTGGAAGCCTTCTACAATCGCCGTCGCCGTCACTCGGCCCTAGACTACTTGAGCCCAATCGACTTTGAGTGCAATTTCTTTGCCCTCTCTACACCCCTTTGTGTCCACTAAATTGGGGGAGGGTCAATGGCCAACATTATATGTTTCTCCCATCTTAGCGGCGGTCGACGACGAAGGTGGGGACCGACGATCCACCGCCGGCAGTGACGTTAAGTAAAGGATCGGTTCCCAATCGCGTCAGGCAGCCGTCGACGTACTCGCCGTAGAAGATAAAGGGCGCCGTATCTAACATCCGGTCGTAAATCTGAAGCTGCCCGTTTACCACGCTGGGATATGGCTCTCTGGGAATTGAGACCTTTTCCTGCACCACGTGCGGACTGCGCATGGCATGTAGGACCGCGGTCTGCCACATCTGGTCGTCGACCAGCCAGCCCAGAACGATGCCATGCCCACCATAATCGTCATTGGGTTTGAGCACCATGCGGTCTTTGTATTTTACAATGAAGGGGATGAGATCCACCTTGTTGCCGGCAAAAGTGGTGTGGCGCTCCGCGACGGTGCGAGTCCAGGGGATGTGAGTGGAGATCGCGTGACGCTCAGTCTCGGAGAACAGGTGGCTATTGCGCTCATCGCTCAGCACCGCCAGGCTTGCCTTCTTATAGAGTAGTTTGCAGCGAAAAGGGTTGACCATGCAAACGGCTCCGTCTCGGACGGCGCGCACAACAGGGTGTTCGAGGCCGCCGCGCTCGACAAGTTCTGTGATCAGAATACGCTTATAAATCAGGTTTACGTGAAAGTCGCCCACGAAGAGCCCGCCATGCCGGTACTCCATCTCCTGGGGCGTGCAGATAATGCACTCCAGCCCCTGGGAGCGGAAATAGTTCATAAAAAGCCGGAATTCGCTGTATGTCGGTACGTCGTCCCAGTCGAGAATCGCCAAACGTGGCACGGCGCGCCGCCCGGCCCAGTGCCGGAACGCATCCAACAGCGCGTGCATGACCCGGTAGCGCGTGGGCAGAGAGCGGATCTCGTACTTGTGCAGGAACTCGCGCGTGATGGGCAAGCCATAAAACACTTCTGATAGGACGTCGTTATAAGCGGAGGCGGCGGGAACCTCGGCATTATATTCGGTAAAGCGCAGGGTTTCGTCGCCGGTCATGTAAAAGGCATCGAGCCGCGATACTGGCGTAGCATAGGGATAGCCAGGATGCACGTCCATGAGCGATTCTTCCCATGGGAAAAGGCCGAACTGTTCGCGGATAGCAACTTCTTCGAGCGCGGCGCGATAGCTCTTGTCAAAGGCGCTCAAAAGGGGGCGAATGCTCGTCTGCAGGTGACGGTATTGGTGATAAGTGAGGAAGCGTGGGCGCAGCACGGTACATAGGGGCCGGGAGCCGAAAAAGAGACCCTGTTGTCGCAATTGGGCGTCCAGATGCTCCTGGGATTCAAGGGCAAGCTGGGGCGTCAACAGATCGTGATAAGTCTGGATAGCATCCTGCAATCCCATACTGGTTCCTTTCAATCAGCGGGAAATCAATGTTATACGACGCTGTTGGCTCAAAATAGGTCGTTCCAGCGCGTTGCCTGCAATTGTGGGCGCGGATTGAGGGCCAGGTCAATGGCCATGTCAGCCATTGCGCTGACAACCCATTCAAAATAGTGGGGAGTCAGCGAGTATATGTCCATATCCGGAGCCGGATTCATGAAGTCGATGGCGTAAGGGACGTCATCGTGGATCGCCCATTCAACCGTGTTCATATCGTATCCAAGCGCCTTAACCAGTTTAAGCGAGTCACTCACAATACGCTCGCCGAGCTCAGGGCTCAGGTGATCGTGCTCGACGTAGTATTTGCGCTCGCCAGGATGATATTTCATTGGGAGCACCTTTTCCTGTCCCAAGCACATGCAGCGCACGTAATGGTCCCAGTCAATGAACTCCTGGATGACCATCGTTAAAAGGCCGCTTTGGTCATAACTATCCAGCAGCTCTTGCCTGGAGCGACAAATATAGACCTCCTTCCATCCCCCACCATGGGCGTCTTTAAGAACGCACGGCAAGCCGACGTAATCGAGTACGGCGTCCCAGTTAACGAGATCCAGGTTGCGCAGGCTGTCAGGATGTACAATACCGGGGACATATTCCTTGTTGGGCAACACGATAGTTTTGGGGCTGGCAACGCCCAATCTGGTCGCCAGCGACGCCTCGAAAAACTTGTCGTCAGCGGTCCACATAAATGGATTGTTGATGACCTTCGTCCCCTGTAACAGGGCGTTTTTCAAGTAGCTGCGGTAATAGGGCACCTCGTGAGAAATGCGATCGATGATCACAGCATAGGGACAGGGTTCATTCATGGACGTTCCGCCAAGCTTGACATACTCGGCGACCACACCCTGGTCGCGTCTATTCACTTCCTCGATGAACGCCGGTGGAAAGGACCATTCGCGGCCGACGAGAAGACCTACCTTGTGTGCCATAAACCCTCCTGCGAATTTCCCCGGAAACTGACTAATAGAATAGGTGACCTCGACCGCTGATGAGGTTCCAGGAAAATCAGCTTAGTGCGCTCCCCCGATGTAATAGTGAATCATCTCCTGCCAATAAGGCCAGTCGTGACACCAACCGTCCCACAGGCGTAGGGCGTGCCAGATGCCTTTGTTCCATAGGACGCCGGAAAAGTACCTGTTGTTTTCCACGAGCGCGTCGTCGCGTCCTACGGCCAGAATCAAGTCGAGGTTTCGGAGCGCTTGTAGTCGCCGCGGATCATGTTCCTGCGCAATATAGGCGGCAGGATTGTGAAAGTATACGTCCTCTCCGCTGTAGCCCTCCGTCCAGCGCGTGATGTCATAGTAGCCGCTTAGCCCGATAGCGCGCCCTACCAACAGGGGATGTCGCAGCGCGAAATTGACGGCATGATAGGCGCCAAAGCTGGCTCCGACTGTAATCATGAAGGGATTGTCGTTCTTCTGGCGGGATAGGGGCAGAACCTCTCGCGTCAGATAGTTTTCATACGCCGTCTGGTGGCGGGCGCGATCCACTGGATGCTTCCACTTTGCATACCAACTATCCTTGTCGACGCTATCCACGCAGTAGAACTGCAGCCAGCCCTGTCGAATATGATGGCTGAAGGAGCCGATCATGCCGCGATCTTCCCACTCGTAATAGCGGCCCATCGAGGTAGGAAAAACAAGGACGCGAGCGCCGCCGTGACCGAATATCAACAATTCCATGTCGCGGCCCAGCGAGGGACTATACCAACGATGATATTCTCGATTCATGAATGAACTCCACAGCGGGATTAATCTTGACGAGCAATTGTAACACAAAACGGTCATTCCACATGAGCGCTGGAGGAGCCGTTGTTGCGGCGTGAATATAACGATGATCATGAGCACCTTGCGCACCTTGAACGTCTTGCCGACCAAGTAAGCCACAGCGACGGCCGGGAGCGTGGGCATCTTGCCCGCAAGCGCGAGCAGGATGCTCGCGGTTCCTGTCCCCGGTGTACGCCGCTGCGCATTTGACGCCCTCCGTCTCGCCCCTCTATAATCCAGCTTTTTATGACTATGACTGCTGGAAAGTGACGGAACATCAAGATGTTTGACAAGATTGCAAGGATTGCGCAGCGCTACGAGGATCTGGAAAAGCGCATGATCGATCCTGAAGTGCTTGCCGACCACATCAAGCTGACGGAGCTGGCCCAGGAGCGCTCCGATCTGCAGCCGCTCGTGGAAAGCTATCGCCGGCATGGCGAACTGAAAAGAGAGCTGGCGGAAACACGAGAATTGCTCGAGATCAGCGAAGACCCAGAGATGACGGCCATGGCCGACGAAGAAATCGACCGGCTTGAGGAGCAGATTGAAGCGCTTGAAGCAAGAATGCAGCGACTGCTAGTGCCGCGGGATCCGCACGATGAAAAAAACGTCTTCATCGAGATCCGCGCGGGAGCCGGCGGCGACGAGGCGGCGATTTTCGCCGGAGATCTGCTGCGCATGTATACGCGCTATGCCGAGGCGCAAAACTGGCGCACAGAGATCGTCAATGCCAACGAAATAGGCGTTGGCGGTTACAAGGAAGTTGTCGTGTCCGTCAAAGGTCGTGGCGCCTTTTCGCGCTTCAAGTACGAGAGCGGCGTGCATCGCGTGCAGCGGGTACCCGTGACCGAATCACAAGGGCGTATCCACACCAGCACGGCGACCGTCGCGGTGCTCCCAGAAATAGAAGAGGTCGAGGTAAATTTGAACCTCGACGAGCTCGAGATCACGAGCACTTTCTCGTCTGGACCTGGTGGGCAACACATGCAGAAGAACGCTACAGCCATTCGCGTGGTTCATAAACCCACAGGTATGACGGTCAACGTACAGAGCGAGCGCAGCCAGACGCAAAACAAACGGGTCGCTCTGTCTATTTTGCAGGGACGCCTACAGGAGATCGAGGACGCGAAACATCACGCCGAGCGGGCGGCAAACCGGCGCTCGCAAGTAGGTTCCGGCGATCGCAGCGAGAAAATTCGGACTTACAATTACCCACAGAGCCGCGTCACGGACCATCGCGTCGGTTATTCGAGCTACAACTTGCCCGCCGTATTAGACGGCGACCTTGACCAGTTCATCGAGCGGCTCAACATTGCCGATCAGACCGAGAAATTGGCTGTAGTAACCGAGGAGTAAGTATGGCCGAAAGATTGTACCGCCCGCGCGGGCAGTACTTTGAGGAGTTTGAGGTAGGGCAGACCGTCGTTACGGTGGGTCGCACCATAACTGAGGGTGATATTGTTCGTTTTGCAGGGCTCTCAGGTGATTTTAACCAGATTCACACGGACGCCGATTATGCTGCGCAGGAGATGTTCGGCGAACGCATTGCGCATGGCTTATTGGTGCTGTCGATTGCCAGCGGCCTGGCTGTGCAGACGGGAATTATTGAAGGCACTGTAATGGCGTTTCGTGAGCTGGACTGGAAGTTCAGCCGTCCGGTGAAGATTGGCGACACCGTACGCGCCGAGATTGAAGTCGAAGAAATCAAGGCGGTGCCGCGCCTTGGCGGCGGCAACGTCGTCATGAAGGTCACCGTGATTAATCAAGAGGATACGGTCGTGCATCGCGGTCACTGGGTAATGCTCGTCAAGAGCAAGTCGTGACCGGTAACGGAACTTATGTTGGATCAGCGGCGTCTATATAGCGTATGACTGACGAAGAAAAGGAAGGCAAAGAGGAAGAGACGAAAATAGTCTCACTGCTAGATTTAATGGCAGAAGAGGCGGGCGAGGAAGCGGCTCAGCCAACGGCTCGGCCCCCACAGCCTTCGAAAGTTGACGACGAAACCCCTGTCGGCCCACCAATTCCCACCAATCTGCCTCGCCCTAAGCCGAAGGCGCTGCCGCCGGTTGCGCGGGATAGTACGATTGCGTCGCGCCCGCTGGAAAAAGACAAAGATGCCACCGTGGTGCAACCGAAAGTCGCTTTTACCGGTACGACCGGTCCCGGCGTAGCGAAAGCTGAGGAAGCGAGAAAACCGGCGGAGAATGAGCGGTCACAAATGCGGCAGAAGCCTGCGCCGCGCTCAGGAAACCTGCGCAATCAGACGACACGTGCTCCGGAGCCAGTCCGAGAACGCCCCGCGCCATCGGGTCGGCCGCGCCGCGAGCGTCGGCGGACTGCTCCGCGACCTGTGCCGGTAGAGATCCCTGCGCGCGCGGCGCGGCCGGAGCCTCGTTCGAGGCGCAGCAC
>JAICPS010000185.1 GCA_025929715.1 Anaerolineae bacterium
GCGACCATACGCTTTTCGCCGGCCGGCGTCCTCGTCGACGCACTCATGGTTGGCGCCGGCATTGTCGCCCAAATCTACCGCTACCGCTACGTGGCCACGCCCCTGCAGCGGCAGCAGTGCAAATGGGTGCTGGGTGGGTTCGCCGTGGCGTTTCTGGGCTTTTACGGTTCTGAACTGCTACTGGTACTTGGCGCTGGCCTCTGGCCTGAACTCGCGGACGCCCCTCTAGCTAACCTGGTGCCGCAGCTAATCGCGAACCTCGCCTTGCTGATGGTTCCCGTGACTATCACCCTCTCCATCTTGCGCTATCGCCTGTGGCACGTCGACGTCCTCATCCGGCGCACGTTGATTTACTCCACCCTGACCGTGGCGCTGGCTGTTATCTACGCCGGCACGGTCGTGATCCTGCAGCCTACCTTTCTGTGGATGACCGGTCAACGAGCGACAGAGCTCGTAACCATCCTCTCCACCCTCGCCGTCGCCGCCCTCTTCTCGCCCTTACGGCGCCGCGTGCAGGACGTCATCGACCGCCGCTTTTACCGCCGCAAGTACGACGCCGCCAGAACGTTGGCCGCATTTGGGGCGATTGCCCGCGATGAGGTGGACCTGGAGACACTGCGCTATGCCCTGACGCAGGTGGTAGAGGAAGCGGTGCAACCGGCTCGACTTTCCTTATGGCTCGCACCCTCCCCGCAAGAAGCCGCGAAACTGCCGGAATAGCGTTACTGCGGACAATTCACTCCCTCAACTCCTCGTGCCATGGCTTCATACCCGCAGGTACTTCCGTCACCGGAACGTACTCGACGTCGAAGCTGCCGCGGTAACCGAAGAGGGGGCCCCAGATGCGGTTTTGGACGGAGACTTCAATTTGGAATTTCTCTGTGGCATCGTCGTACCACTCGCTGACGTTGGCATAGCCCGAAAAGAGCATAGGAAAGCGAAAGCCGATTTTTCCTTCGTAGAAGCGCTGCTCGCCGGAGCGGATTTGCATGCCGCCGTTTTCCGCGACAGACAGGTGGATGTCGACCGCCAGGTGCTGGTGGCTGCCGAGATAGTCGACGATGAGATTGCGCTGATGGCTGTAAATCATGGTAGCGTCGAAGCGCCTGATTTTTTCGGGGAAGTGGAACGTGCGAATCCAGGTCACCGTCTCGCGCCCATAGCCGTCGCAGTAGGCGTAGTTCTCGACGGAAAAGGGCACGTTCTGACCACTTGCCGGGAACATAATATTGCGCCAGGCGCCGACGTAGAGGAAAGGGACGGTGTAAAAGCGCCCTCGCCAGACCTGCGCCATGACCCCTTTGCCGATGGCGGCGATTCCATCTTTGCTGCTGAAGCCGAACCGTCGCTGAATTTGAGGGTGTAGCTCGTTGAACTTTGAACCGAGAACCTCCTGGTAAATTGAGGTCATGGGTGGGGTTGCCTCAAACAAGTTGCGGCGCTGGGCAGGTCGTGGTCGTTCACCAGGCCAATAAGGGACAACATGATCATCGAAAAGTTGAGCGTAGCCGGGTTGAAAGGCGCGACAAATAGGTCAGGTTGGCCGACAAGTGTGACGATGGTGAGCAAGAGCAACAGCGCGATGTTGGCGTCGTGTACCTTGCGCCGCGGGCCTCGCAGCAGGAATAGCAGACCGAAGAGGATTTCGAGGACACCGATCAACGTAAGCGCCTGGCGTTCCCAGCCGCCGAAAAATCCGGTCGCCGTCAGGATTTCCATTTCACCACTACCCGGGAAGAGCAGTTTAGGGAAGAGTCCCTGGTATATCCAGAGCATGGCCAGAGATACCTGCACCAGGATCTGGAGCAGCGACCGGCGGCTGGAGAGCTCGGGGGCGATGCCCCTCTCCAGCCAGAGACGAAGCACGTCGAAGCTCCAGGCCGTGGCCCAGCCAATGAGCAGGCGGAAGCCGAGACGGTCCAGTAAGCGACCGGAGCGGCCGAAGCGGGTCCGGTAGTCGTACCAGGTTAGAAAGCGAATGTGGTCGCCGGCCGGGATGTAGCGCCAGTAACCGGAACCCTCTTCGATGAGCGAGAGAGGCTGGTGCGACCAGAAGCGGAGCGCGGAGGTGCACTCACCGCTTTCCTTTTCTCGGGTGCCGGCGCTCTCACCCTGCCCCGAAATTTGCAGACCGAAGCCGATGCGTGTTGTATAAAGGAAGCGCTGTGGTTCGTCTTCGTTCGCCCTTGGGAGATAGTCGATACCGGTGAAACGCAAATCCCACCGCTCGTGCAGCTCCGGTTTCTGGGTGTGCTCCCACAAAGCGTCCATTGGCGCCCTGATCGGTATCTCAACATAAATCCCCTTCTGAGCCATGATGGGATATCTTCCTCTCCAAGGGTATTTAATACATGGGAATTAGGTACTATGCACGCCCCTTCTCCGGATTCATCTCTTCCTGCGCTCCGCCGCTCCAAAATAGGGTGTACTTATCCCCCACTCATCAGTAAGTGACGGCTCTGCGATGCCTGCTAAGATTCCCCGCGGAGGATGACGGTGCCAGCGCGTCCTCCAAGCCTTTCGATGTAGATACGGTGAATTAAATTTGCCTATGACCTGCTACTACGTCGCCCTGTCACGATTGGCACTAGCTGAGAGGAGGCCGTTCCATGAAGCAAAGCCCACGAGTCGCGCGTCCTGGGGACGTCTGTATTCTGTTGGAGCCGGACGTCAACGAAATTCCTCGACTTCGCTGGTTACAACGCGAGTTGCAGACTAGCTTTGGCGGACGCATGCAGGAACGGGTCCACTTCACCTGCCAGCGCTTCGAGCTGCCTGACGCCGGGCAGCTGCCGCCGGTCATGCAGGCGCTGCAAACGCAGTTAGCTGCCCTCGCCCCCTTCCCGGTGCTCGCGAACTGCCTGCAACTGGTAGAACATCCCTTTTGGGAGTTCTGCGTGTTGCACTGGGATGTGGATCGCACTGCCGAAATGTGGCGCTTTGCACACGCAATAGATAGGGCGCTGGCCCAGGCCGGTATGGCGCCACACTATCCATGCGGAGATGGCTGGCGCCCGCACGTGACGGCGCTGGAAGCAATCGCCTCGCCCAATGGGCACGGTGTGAATGGCACGCATCGAGGACAATTACTCTATACCGCACGCCGAGTGGTGCTCTCGCAGGTGCTTGAAGGAAAGCGGTTTGAGATTCTGGCGGCGATTGAGTTACAGAGCAAATCGGCCTTCGCAACTTAAGCAGGCCTGTTACACAATCACAAACGAATACGCTAGAATGGAATACATGCCGTATTCAGAAAAATGCTCGCGATGTAGGTACCCGGCGATAGGTAAAACTCTTCAGGTTGTCTGAAAGCAGACAACTGCTCATTCATGCCCACCGACGAAACAATCCCCCTCATCGAAGAACTCCTCGCCGCCCAGCGCCGGGGAGAGGCCGTCGTGCTCGCAACCATTGTTCGCGCCCGTGGCTCCGTGCCGCGCCACACCGGCTCCAAAATGCTCGTCTACGAAGACGGCCGTATCAGGGGCACCATCGGCGGCGGCGAAATGGAGTCCCGCGTCATCGCCGAAGCCCAGGCCGCGCTGCAAGACACCCGCCCGCGCCTGCTGCCCTACTCGCTGGTCGACCCCACCCGCGGCGACCCCGGCGTCTGTGGCGGCGAAATGGAGATCTATCTGGAACCCTATCTACCCCCAGCCACCGTCTTTGTTATTGGCGCCGGACACGTCGGGCAGGCGGTCGCGGACCTGGCCCACTGGCTGGGCTACCGCGTCGCCGTGCACGACGACCGGGCCGAATTAGCGAACGAAGAGACCATCCCCCACGCGGAGGTCCATCTGTCGGGCGACATCGCCCAGGCGCTGACCGAGCAGCCGATTACACGCAATACCTTCATCATTCTGACCACGCGCAACGTGATGGTCGACCGCCAGATCCTGCCGCGGTTGGTCGACACGCCGGCCCCTTACATCGGCGTCATAGGCAGCCGCAAGCGCTGGGAGCACACCAAAAAACTGCTGCTGGAAGATGGTCTGACCGAGGAACAACTCTCCCAATTTCACTCGCCCATAGGACTGGAGCTAAAGGCTGAAACTCCAGAGGAAATTGCGGTCAGTATTATGGCAGAGATTATCATGATTGGCCGCGGTGGCAGCGGTGAAAGAATGAGTGACTGACGGCTTAGCCGTCACCCATTCCCTACCCGCTCAAACCACCGCGGGCCGCCCGCCGCTCGACCTCCCTGCCACAACTGGCGCGTCAACTGCATATGGCCCACGTGCAGCGCCGTATGATCGATGACGTGTAAGATTGCCCAGCGCACCGGCACAGGCGCCGGACGGCCCTGCACCTGACGAGTTTCAGCAAGCACTGCCGCGTCTAAGCCGCTAAGTATCTTCTGTGTTTCCTGCCCGACCGCAGCCAGGCGCTCCAACAACAGTTCAGCGCTGTCCGTCACGATCTCAAACTCGGCCGAGCGCACGCGCGTGGCAGGATGCTGCGCGATCACTTCGGCAATCCAGAAATGCTCCGACCCCGCCACATGCGTCGCTAGCACCGCCAGCGAGTTTGTGGCGTGATCGTCGTCCCCCTCAATAGGCCGCCAGTTCAGGGCTTCGGCCGGTAAACCGCTAAGTAGCGCGCCTACTTGCGCACGCAAGTCGTCAATCATCTTCAGATATTGCTCTACTTCTGCCAGCATATTCTCTCCAGTTTCTCTTGTTCCCGTACTCTATGGTCCAGCGCCAAGCCGGTCATTCAAGAGCGAAGCGCGACTATTTCGATAATACCTGCCGTGCCGTCGACACGGAGTTCGGCGCCATCGGGGATGAGTTGTGTTGCATTGGGGCAATCGATGACGGCGGGAAGACCATATTCGCGCGCCGTGACGACGGCGTGCTGGCCAATCGCTCCCTCTTCGAGCACCAGCCCGGCGAGAATCGGAAAAAAGGGCGTCCACAGTGGGCCGGCATTTTTGGCTACCAGAACGTCGCCCGGTTGCAAACTGAGGCCGCTGGCTCCATCGGCCAAGATCCGCGCTCGCCCGTGCGCCTGCCCACGGCCGGCGCCAAGTCCGTGCAGACGATCTTTTTCTTCAGGTTGCTGCGCCTGGTGATCGTTGCTCGAAACAATCCCTTGTACGGTCTTCCCTTCTGATCGTGCAGGCAATTCTGACGGCGGCCGGCCTATGATCGCGGGTGGCTCCAATTCTTCCCAGTCGCGGTGTTGGGCCTGTCTCTCGGCGATGAGCGCGCCAAAAGCGGGCGGCGGATCGGCTCGTAAGGCCGCGAGAATTTCGGCGAAATGGAGCCAAAAGACGTCGTCCGCTTCTGAAAGCGCTCCGCGAACAACCAGCCAGCGGCCCGCGTAGCGCACTGCGCGGCGCAATTGTCCAACAGCCAGCTGGTCAATATGGTAGTTGTGGTCTTCCAGGACGGTGGCCTCTTTCCGGGCAAACGCCCATTGGCGGCGAAACTCCGCCACAATTTCCCCGTCCAAACAGGCCTCGCACAATGCTTCTATTTGCGCATCACGCGCGGCGCGGATACGCTGCCGCACCGCTGCGGGGAACTCTCTCGCCGGATCCAGATAAGGGCCGATCAGGCTAACAAGGAGCAGCGGTTGTTCCTCGAGCGTGGGCATGCACAACGTGCCTTCTGAGCCAAAGCCTTGGCCACAGCGCTGACCATAGACCTGCAACAACGCCTGCAGTTGAACGAGGAAGTCCGCTGCCTCCGGCATCTCGGACAGACGTGACATAACATCTGCAGGGGCCTCGGCGAGCAACGCTTCCACAGCCGGCGCCGCTCGCGCGGCGACAGCCAGGTCGTACAGCCCATCGATGAAGCGGCTGAGCGCCGTCTCCTCGCCAACAAGCAGTTCGCTTGCCGCCGATTCCGCTTCGGCTTCCGCAATGCCGGCCAGGCGCGCGTAAGCGCTATGAAACGGCTTAAGCGACGTCCAAACCAGCGCATGTAATAAGATGTGTTCCTGGAACACGGCGAGCGCATCTTCGAGATGCGCCGCCAGCTCGGCGCCGGTGACAGTCGTCTCGTCAAATGCGTCCAGGCGAGCAGTCGCCGCGACAATCCCCGGACGATAATACTCCCATAAGGTATTGCCTTCAGCGCGCAGTCGCGTTTCTAGCGCTTCATGGCCAGCGCGCCGCTCGTGACGCTGCGCTTCTGGCTCCGGATTGGGAATGCGGCCTACGAAAATGCGCCCGTTTTGCACCAACGCCCGGCCGAGAAAGTCTGCCCCACCGCGCCGCCGCTTTTCCATTTCGCCCTGGCTCAGCAGGTGTATGTAATCATGTTCAAGCGTCCATAACACGTCGTGAGGCAGCCACCGGCGCAAGGTCCACAGGGAACGGCTATCGTCTTCTGTTTCCCAGGTAAGAGGAAAAGCGGCGGGTATAGATTTAGCCGGGAGGCCGGTGATGGGCCGGCTTTGCAGCAGCCACAGTTTTCCGCCGGCGATCGCCCACTCCACGTCCTGTGGGCAGCCGAAAAACTGCTCCACGGATAAGGCGAATTCGCCGATGCGCCGTAACCACGCTCCCGGGAGGCAAGGTACACTCTGTTGTCGATCAGGTACAGCCATTTTGACTATGCCCTGTTCGGCAGCCGGCGCGATTTGTTCTGTCTTATGAGCAATCTTTTGACGTTCCAGGCTCAGGTCGTGCCGTCGCAGCCAGTAGGCATCGCTTTTAACAGCGCCTTCGACGACGCCTGGTCCCATACCCCAACCGGCGTTGATCACCAGTAGCCGGTGTTCCGGCTGCACAGGATCGACCGAAAAGCAGACGCCGCTGCATTCGGCCGGAATGAGTTCCTGTAGCACGACGGCCATATCCTGGCGGCCGGCCAACCTATGCCCCCGTCGATAGGCGGCCGCATCTTGGCGCGACGCGTAAACGGTGTGGACAGCGTGCCAAAGGGCGTCGTCGCCGGCGACGTTTAATACCGTGATGAATTGGCCGGCGAAGGACGCTGCGGATGAATCCTCGTCGAAGGCCGACGAGCGGACGGCAAAGTGAATTGAGGGCTGGTTAGCCCGCCACTCAGCCAGTTGCTCCTGCATCGCGTGCCAGACGGCGGGCGCCAGCGTACCATCGTCAAATGCGGACGCTAGAATGACAAATCCAGCGGGCACCGGATATCCGGCTTGAAACAGTCGCGCCAGCGCCCGGGCTTTGCCACCGACATTCGCAAGCCCGCTCGCGTCAATGTTTGCCAGAGAATAAATCATGGCCGGGCCTGTTCTTTTCCTCTCAGCCTGTTGTGTGTTGCAGACCTCATACCGACCGCTTCTCGCGATCATAATTCAGCCCCAGAAAAGCCGGCACGCGCGCGCGGCGGAAGGCGAAGATCATCACCAGAATGGTCGTGATATAAGGTAATGTCAGCAGAAACTGGTAGGGGATCGCGCCGCCCGTGATCTGCACGCGCAGTGATAGCACCTCAACCGCCGCGAAAAAGACGGCGCCTAGAAAGATGAGATCCGGCCGCCAGCCGCCGAAAAAGGCCAACGCAATCGCCAGCCAGCCCCGCCCCTGCACGATTCCGTCGGTGAAGGTGCCGGTGTAGACCATGGGCAAATACGCGCCCGCCACGCCCATCAACATGCCGCCGGCGATGCTGGTTGCATACTGCAGGCCAATAACGTTAATGCCCAGGCTGTCGGCCGCTTTCGGGTTCTCTCCGACAGAACGCAGCTGCAAGCCCCAGCTCGTGTGATACAGGAAGTAGGTCAGGAATAGCGAAAGCAGCCCGGCAAAATAGACCAGCAAATTTTGCTCGAAAAGGATCGGGCCCAGCAGCGGAATGCGGTGCAGCAGAGGGATGGGGGCCGCGCGTAACGTTGGAATCAGCGGCGGCTGCAACGTGACGCCGATCACCAGCTTGTAGGCCAGCGAAGAAACGCCCAGGCCGGTGAAAAACAGCGCCAGGCCGATCACAAACTGGTCCATCTTCAGCGTCGCCGTGAAGTAGGCCAGCGCCAGCCCGAACAGGCCGCCTACGATGGCCGCGGCCAGCAAGCCAAGCCACAGGTTCCCCGCGCGCAGGGCGGCCAGGAAGCCGATCGACGCTCCCACCAGCATGATGCCTTCCTGGGCCACGTTGAAGATGCCCGTGCGGCCTGCCAGCATCGTCCCCTGGCTGGCCAGGATATAAGGCACGATTGCCAGCATCACGAGCCCGGCAAAGTTGATGAACGAATCGAACTGTTCCACGACTACCTTCTCCTGACGACGACGTCGGACAAAAGGATGAAGAGCAGGATCAGCGCTTCGACAATCAGCACCATCTCGCCGGGAATCA
>JAICPS010000367.1 GCA_025929715.1 Anaerolineae bacterium
GAGTAGGTGAACACGCCAACGCGATCAAAGCGCAGGTCACGGATGAACGTTTGCAAGCTCTCGAACTCTTCCTCGGTCTCGCCTGGATATCCGACGATAAATGTCGTGCGTATCGCCAGGTCTGGCATTGCCTCACGAAGTTTTTCTACGATCCGATATACCCATTCAATATTCGCGGGCCGGCGCATGCGCTTCAGAGTTTCACGATGCGCGTGCTGCAACGGGATATCCAGATAAGGTAGAATCTGTGAGTAGCGCGCCATCGTCTCGATTAGCTCGTCGGTCACATAGCCAGGGTAGGCGTACATGATGCGAATCCAGTCCAGGCCGGGCGCTGCCTGCACCATCTGTTGCAGCAGCTTACTCAGGCCGTTCTTTATGCCCAGATCGTGCCCATAATCGGTCGTGTCCTGGGCGATGAGAATGACCTCACGCACACCGGCATCCTGTAGGGCCACCGCTTCGGCAAGCACTGACTCAAACGGACGGCTGACCAGCGTCCCCTTGATCTCTGGGATTGTACAGAAAGCACAAGGACGGCGACAGCCATCGGCGATCTTCAGGTACGCGCTGGTTCCCTGTCGCGCAACGCGAAGAACGTTCCGCTCGTCGGAGCCGACGGTCTGGGCCTCGTCCGGGAGGTGGTACATTGGCGCAGGATGCTTTCGCCCGCGCAGACGACCAATGAAGGGAACGATGTCCATCCAGCGCCGCGTGCCAATGACCCCATCTATCTGAGGTACTTCCTGGACCAACATCGGACCATAACGCTGGGAGAGGCAGCCGGCGGCGATAAGCAATTGGTGCGGACGCTTGGCATCCGCCAGTTGGCGCAACGTCTCGATGGACTCTTCTTTTGCCGCCTGGATGAAGCCGCACGTATTCACGATTAACACACTGGCTTCACCGGAGTCAATCGTGCCCTCATACCCGGCGCGGCCGAGCAGCGAAGCGATGCTTTCCGAGTCTACCATGTTCTTACTACAACCCAGGCTAACCAGAAAGAACTGTTTGTTATTTGACTTAGAATTCATGCAGTTGATTCGTTAATTTCCAGCGGCCGTAGTCATCCAGGTCTCTTCGGCCACTGCTCCCCGGTCGCCAAGTTTGCCTACAGGGATCTCGTTTATAGTAATGAACACACCGGCAGCGTTACCGGTCAAAAGGTGAGCTTCCTGTAGCGCCTGCCACTCGAATGGACCATCTTCGCGCGTGACCTGGTCCTCGAGGGCCACTTGCCCGTCAATCGTAACTCGTACCCAGGTGCGCTCAGTGATATCGAGACGCAGGTTGATCTGATCCATGGTGGCGGGTAACGGTGGCCGAGTTGGAGCTGGATTCGCGGCATCCGTGGCAACACCGGCTGGATTATTTCTTTCACTGGGGACAATGGGTTGCGAAGTCACGTCCGGAAGAATTCCCTCAAGCGCATCGGGCGTGGCCTCTGCCGTTTCGCCGTCGCTCATCAGGCTTTCGATCATCTCTGGCAGATTATCCCGCCCGTCTCCCTGTCCAAGTACAATTGGGAGAAAGCGACTCCCAGCTAGGCCAATGGTGACTAGCAGCGCGACGATAATCACGAGGCGCACAGTTGACTCGGCCCCGCCGGAATTGCCGTCCAGATCGACGTTAACCGGCTCAAAGAATGGTTGATCCGAGCGCGAGATCAGCGGCGTTTCGGCAGTATTCGACGACTGGATCCCTGAATTCGCCCGGGTCGTCATCGCGCCATGTGACAGATAAGCGACTTCAAATCTTTCAAGAAGTGGTTCAGGATTTAGCTGGAGAAATCGTGCGTAATTGCGGAGGAACCCGCGCACGTGAACCGGAGTGGGGAGCAGATGATAATTGCCCTCTTCAAGCGCATCCAGATACTGCGAATTGATGCGAATCTGATCCTGGACCTCGGCCAGGGTCAGACCTTTCATTTCGCGTGCGTCGCGCAGGATACTGCCAAGCTCATCCATTAACTATTCGTCGGCTTCCCCTTGCCAGTCAACCTCGGACTCAACATCTTCGTCGAACTCAGCCTCACCAACCTCGACTTCTTCAACCGCTGCTACCGCCGCGGCTTCGCCTTCTTTCCCGGCTTCCGAGACCTCGGCTTCCGAGCCTTCAGCATCTGCACCGCGTTTCTCAGCACCTTCGGGGTGCACATGAACGGTGAGCTGAGGATGAAAATCACGATCAAGATGAATTGTAACGCGATGTTCGCCAAGGTCGCGCAGCGCCTGGCTGTCGAATTTGCGACGATCGATATCAGTACCCAGTTCTTCGTTAAGACGATCGGCAACGTCAATCATGGTAACCGAGCCATATAGACGGCCGGTTTCACCTGCCCTCGCCCGGAAGACAAGGTGCATTCCGCTGATTTTTTCTGTAAGCACTTCATACTCGGCGCGTCGTTCTGCGCGTCGTGCTTCGGCGCGTTCGCGCCATGCCGCAGCCTGCCTCAAGACACCTTCGGTTGCCAGAACCGCCATTCCTCGGGGCAAGAGGTAGTTGCGACCGTATCCGTCGGCAACGTTGTGTACCTCTCCTGCATATCCCAGGTTAACTACATCTTCTTTAAGCAAAACCTTCATTATTACAAATTCTCCGAATCGCGGGATTTGCGCCACGCTGAATAACCGGCGCAACTTAAGCATTTCATATTTGACACAATCAACATGATTGCAATCGAAAATGGTAGCA
The DNA here is from genome assembly GCA_025929715.1 of Anaerolineae bacterium. Lineage (GTDB taxonomy): Bacteria > Chloroflexota > Anaerolineae > Promineifilales > Promineifilaceae > JAAYYY01. Next base: position 2,695 of record JAICPS010000367.1, read on the forward strand.
GAGCCGGGCTATTTTAGCAAACATAGGCCGGTTAGTGGACTGCAACAGACGCCTTTTAAGGCCGCGCAAATCTTTATTTAGCCCACATATGGCTCGGCAGCATACACCTCGTCCATGGCGGACAGTACGTCACCTAACTCGTTCACTTCCTCGCCGATCTCCTGGCGCAAGCGTTTTGCCCGTCCGCTATCGATGTCTTTGGCGCCTACGAGCATTGTCTGTGTATAAATGGTGCCCATCGCGGTAATAGTACTCTCTAAACGCAGCCGGGCGCGTTCCATCGCATTTTCAAGCTGATTTATAGCTTCTAACTGGCGGCGCAGGCTGTCCAGGTTGTACTCAATATCACGGCGGACAGCCGGGGTCGTTTCGCCCTGCAGCTGCTTTTCCAACTCATGCAGCCGCATCAGGCCACGCTGGCGATTTCCCATATGTAATTCACGCTCATGGCTGTATCGATCCAAGCGCTGAGCCAGACCGTAGACCTCTTCCAGCCAATCATCGAGTTGGCTGGCTGTATCTGCCAGGTGGTCTTTGAGCACTGAATCGCGCCGCTCACGAATTGCCGCTGTGATCCGCCCTCTATAATCGAATGCATCTCGCACCTGCTGCTGCAGCCAGGGATCACGCAGCCGCTCGGGTCGAAACTCATCTTTTAACATCTGCGCGACCACGCGCCGGTGCGCTTCGGCGTCGGTGAGACTGCTGTAAACCAGGGCAGCTTCACCCGCCAAACCGCCTGCCAGCCACGTCCACCACGGCAGAATCCCAACATATTGGGGAGCAAAGAAGGTCAACAGAATTGTGAGAGCGATTACAACCGCGCTCTCAGGACGAAGAAACGCATATTGCAGAATCGCTCGTCGCGCGCGTGCCTCCAGTGACCTGCGTTTGTTGTCCGTCATATGATGCTCTCAGGGGACTGCCACGTGTAGGCGCACGTGACGACTGCTCACCTGGTATGCCGATCTGGATCAGCCGGCAGAAGATTCTTCTTCAGCTTCTCCTTCATCTACTTCCAGGGAGGAAGTGTCAGCCAATCCCAGGCGCCGTTTCCGTTCTTCAAGCTGCAGATCGATTTCCGCTTTCCCTAGCGCTTCATCCATCTGGCTATCCAGGCGGCTGGCATACATTTCGCTGTGGGCGCTGGCTTTGTCAAGTCTACCGCGAATCGACTCACCAAGGCGCGCGATATCACTGTCGCCGACGCCTATCAGATCGTCCAAGCTCTTGATGGCACGGACAGTCGCTTCTTTCGACTTGGCAAGTTCGAGCAGGGCTTCAAGCTCTTTTTGTTCCTGTCGTATGGTGGTCAGTTTAGCCTGAAGCTTCAGACGAGCATTTAATAGTGCTTCATATTCACGTTCCTGTCGCACCCACTGCTCGTGGTACTGTTCCTGTAGCCGCCGGGTGCTGTTCAGCTCGTTTTGCGCTGCCCGAGCAAGGTCGGTTTTGCCCTGCATGAGAAGGGTATCGATATTTCTGTCCAGTTGGTCACTCTTTTTCTTATATTCATTATACTTGCGCTCAAGCGTCTTTACTTCTCCGCCCACAGTCGCCGCTGCGTCCTCCAGTTCGCCTAGATTGGCCTCGGCATCGCGAATGTACTGCTTCATGACCGCGACTGAGTTCGCTTCTAATGCTTTATCGACCATTGCATGAAGATTTGCCGAAATCAGCGTCTGTGCTTTCTCTAAAAGTGTTGCCATTGGTTTCTCCTTGTTTATCGCCTCCGGGACTGACGAGAACCCGCAGGCGATTTGCTCAACCGGTCAACCCTGCCGGTTCTAATTGAAATATTGGGAATGTAATCCGTACAATTATTTCGTTGTCATTGGTTTCGTCAATCTCGATAAAGCCATCGTGTAATACTACAACGCTCTTGATGACCGTCACGGTCGGCCCGACATCACTCAGCTCCAGGATACTCTCCTCGCGACTGGAAAGAAAGCTAGTGATTTGCTCCATCCATTCTGGCGCGAAATTTACACCGCCTGCCCGTATCGTAAGGCACACTTGATCGTCGTTTTCAAAAGATGTCAGATATAGCCGGACGACTCTTTCCGCATCACGGGCGTCGATAAAAAAGTTGATTAATCGTATGAAAATGTTTTGCAGCCGGCCGCGCTCACAAAGGACCGGTGGAAGCTCGTTATTAAGCTCGTACGTAAATTCGACGCCAGCTATATTTCTGTCAAACTGAAGCACATAGCCCGCCTCGTGCAGAAGCATGCTTACATTCTTTTCGGGAACGGCGCGCATTCGGAAAGCTGCCTGAGCTTCGCCAGTGCGAAATTCAGCCATTGCAATAAAGTCTTCAACCAGTTGA
>JAICPS010000113.1 GCA_025929715.1 Anaerolineae bacterium
GAAGTGGGATCAAATTGGCCGGTCACCAGGCGAGGAACCAGACAACCAAACGCGGCGCCCACCTTGTGCGCCCCGGTTGGGAACCACTTGCCGACAAGCTGCACAATGCGCGCATCCATGCCGGTCACTACTTTAGGCCATTCCAGATAGTTGACGCCGCCGAAACCGCCTCCCATGGTCGTTGGCTCGTTATGCCACGTAATGCGGAAAAGATTGGCCGGATTCAGATCCCACAGGCCGACCTGCGCCAGTCGCTCCGTCACTTCCTGCGGAATCTGCCCGGGATCGGTCAATTGCCGAAAGGTAGGAATAATTATCTTGCGCTCTCGAGCGCGTTGAACCGCGCGCTGCAGAACGTCTTCGTCATGTACTTTCAAATCAATCATTTTGTCTTCCTTGCCAGATTGTCCAGGGGCGCCTCAAGAGGTGCTCGCCACTTTGGAAGTGCCGGGCACCTGCGACAAAACCGGCCTGAGGTCGTCCATGCTGGGTGTCACGCGAAAAGCTTTCGTTCCCACCAGATCGACGGCTTTCAATGCACTGTTGATATCTTTGAGCCCATTACCGGTGTTGAGCACGACGATCCGCTCGTCTCGCGAAACGAGCCCTTGTTCAAGCGCGGTAACCAACCCCGCAAACCCAGCAGCGCCGGCCGGCTCGGCGAACACTCCGCTGTCGCGAGCCAACGCCGGAATTGCTGCCAGGATTTCATCATCCGACACGCGGATGTAGCCGCCGCCGCTCTCTTTCACTGCCGCCATGGCTTTGATGCGGTCACGTGGTAACCCTGCGCTGATGCTATCGGCGACACAATTGGCCACGATCGGTTCCTTTGTCAGCACGTCGGCGTTCTCTTCCCAGGCCTGAACGAGATAATCACTGCCGGCTGCCTGCACGCCGTACAGCCTTGGCATGCGATCAATCCAGCCCAGCGCGTAGAGATCCTTTAGCCCTTTGTGTACACCGCCAATGATGCTACCATCCCCTACGCTCACGAAGATGGTATCAGGCGCGTTCCAACCGAGTTGCTCACAAATCTCCAGGCTGGCGGTCTTCTTGCCCTCTGTCATATAAGGATTGTAGCCGGTATTGCGGTTGTACCATCCATACTCAGCCGCTGCCTCCTGGCACAGTTCGAAGGCATCGTCATAGCTCCCTTCGACCAGCATGACTGTTGAACCAAAGACGAGCAGCTGTGCAAGCTTTGCCTGTGGCGCGTTCGCCGGCACAAAAATGACGTTAGCCAGGCCGACACTGGCACAGAGACCACTGAGCGCCGCTGCCGCGTTGCCCGTGCTGGCAGTCGTAATAACCTGCGCCCCCTGCTCTTGGGCCTTCACCACAGCCACTGCGCTGGCGCGGTCCTTAAACGAGGCAGTGGGTTGGCGCCCTTCATCCTTCACCCATAAAGTGGATAGGCCGTGACGCTTAGCCAGGCGCGCGGTCTCGTATAAGGGCGTCCAGCCCACAGTAAGCGGCGGGGTAACCGCGCCGGCCGCCACCGGTAACAGTGCCTTGTAACGCCACATCGTGTAAGCTTCACTGTCTTGTAAATGCTCCCGGCTGAAGCGACGCGCGATAAGCTCATAATCGTAACGGACGTCAAGGACCCCTTCACGGCCGTGCTCGGGGCACACGTACTCAATCTCGTGTGGCGAATACTCGCGACCACAGATCAGGCATTTTAGGTGCAGAATGTGATCCATGTTCACTCTTAGTCTATTGGAAGCCGGCTACGTTTTGCTAACATGTGTGCCGGTTTCTCCGCTAAGCGCCCGTTCGATGTTTGCCGGGTTCGTGATGATCGCTCGCTCACCGCCGCCTTCAACAAAGTTAATGATAGCCTGCACCTTCGGCGCCATACTTCCTTTGGCGAAATGGGCGCCACTCGCCAGGTATTCTTTCGCCTGTTCCAGAGTCATATGATCGACCCACTCTTGATCCGGGTCACCCCACTTCAGCGCCACCTTTTCAACAGATGTGCTTATAATCAAAACGTCTGCCCCGATGGAATTAGCCAGGAGCGCCGAGGCCAGGTCTTTGTCGATGACAGCCGCGACGCCATGAAGACGGCCTGACTCGTCGGCCACCACGGGAATGCCCCCTCCTCCCACTGTAATAACCGTCATGCCGCTGTTGATGAGGGTCTTGATCGCCTCTTCTTCGACAATGCGTATAGGTTTGGGTGAAGGCACAACGCGCCGCCAGCCACGGCCGGCGTCCTCGATCACCCTCCACCCATCGCGCGCGCGGCGCTCCTCCGCCTCTTCGCGGGTCATGAAGCCGCCGATCGGTTTTGCGGGATTCTTGAAGGCGGGATCGTCCGCGCTGACTTCCGTCTGTGTCACAACCGTGCCCACCGTTTTGTCGATGCCCAACTCGCGAAAGGTATTGTATAGATTCTGTTGCAACGCATATCCGATTGCGCCCTGGCTGTCCGCGCCGCAAACATCGAGGGGTATTTCGTGCATACCCTCCACTTTGGCAGCGATTTCTGACCGTTGCAGGATAAATCCAACCTGTGGCCCATTGCCGTGTGTCACGGCGACATCCCAGCCGTTGGCGATCATTCGCGCTATATGCTCGGTCGTGGCGCCGGCCGCTGCATATTGATCCTCGACGGTGCGATGCTGGCTGTCACTTATTAACGAGTTACCGCCAATTGCAACGACGGCGACGCCTTCTCTACGCTGACTATTTGCCATAGTGGGACGCTCCACGAGAAGATTTGAGGCCGGAGCAGCACGATTTGGCTAAATACGCTGCTCCGGCCCCTGGGCCTATAGAAATGTTAGAGAGTCAGAGCCATAACGGCCTTCTGCACGTGCAGACGGTTCTCAGCTTCGTCATACACACGGCTGTTGGGACCATCTATCACGCCGTCGGTCACCTCGATGTTACGATCGGCCGGCAGGCAGTGCATATAAATGGCCCTCTCGTGCGCCATGCCCATGCGACGCTCGTCCGCGATCCAGTCGGTATACTGTTTGCTGATTTCCGCGGACTCTTCCAGGTCCGGCGTCGTTAACGTGCAGCCCCAGCTTTTGGGATATATAACATCCGCGCCCTGGAAGCCGGCATCAAAGTCGTCCACCAGTTCAAATGAGCCGCGCGCCCGCCTGGCGTTTTCCCTGGCCTGTTCCACGATGTCAGGCATCAGTTTGAATTCCGGTGGATGGGTCAGGCGAACGTTAGCGCCGTAACGCGTCAGGAGCAAGATGAGGCTCTGGGGAACGCTAAGCGGCTTCTGATAACTGCTGGCATAGGCGTAGCTTACGTCAACCGTAAGGCCACGCGGGTCGCCCTTCTGCTCAATAATCGTCAATAAGTCGGCCAGGGCCTGGAATGGATGGTAAAAATCGCACTGCATATTCAACACCGGAACTCGCGAAGATTCCGCGACATCCACGATGTATTTGTTGCCAACACCCCACGTCACCTCCCGGATCGCGATGCCGTCGTTGTAACGACCAAGAATCTCGCCAATTTCCTTGGCCGTGTCCCCGTGGCTGATCTGGGTCGTCGAACTCTCAATAAACTGCGCGTGACCACCCAGCTGCGCCATCCCGGCCTCGAAACTGGTACGGGTGCGGGTACTGGAAAAGAAGAAGAGCATAGCCAGCACCTTATCGCGCAGGTAAGCATGAGGTACACCCATAGCCCGCTTGCGCTTAAGATCCAGGGCCACGTCCATTACCGTGTCCAGTTCATCCTTGGTCCATTCCTGGGTCGTAATCATGTCACGCCCACGTAAGTGTGTCTGCATTAGTCCTCCTGAAAATCCTTTTTCTCGTGGTCATTTGAATAGTTTCGTGCTTCCCGTCATCCTGAATAATGCGAAGGATCTCGACGTGCACAATTCAACTCAAAGCGGCGCCCTTCTCCCGCAACATGTACGGCAAGAGTGCATAGAATTTGGTAGCTTCGACCACGTCCGCCAGCGGCACATGTTCGCCCACGGAATGAGCGTAAATTTCATCGCCCGGTCCAAAACCGATTGACGGGACGCCAATTTTCCCGTTCCAGTAGTTACCGTTTGTAGAGAAATCCCATTTGCCGCTCATGCGCTCCTCGCCCCATAACGCCTGGACCGCACGCTGTCCGGCCTCTACCAGTTCGTGCTCTTCAGAGATCGCCCAGGCCGGAAAATACTTTTCGTAAGCCAACACGGCGCCAGTGTGGCTGGGCTCCATGTAAACCAGCTCTTCTAATTCGAATGCATCGTCGAGTGCGCTCGCCTCGTCCGCCGGCAAGAGACGACGAATACTTTCGACGATGTCCTCTTTTGTCTCGCCAAACGTGATGCGACGGTCGATAAATATGCGACACTGGTCTGGCACTGCGTTATCGCTGGGGCTTACACTTTCAATGCGCGTTACGGTGATACGCCCTTGCCCCAGGAAAGGATCGCTGGGCAGCCGGTCGTTCATCTCCTCGATCGCCCTGATCACGGGCAGCATCTTGTAAATGGCGTTGTCGCCAAACTGATTGCTGGCGGCGTGGGCGCTTTTACCGCGCGCCACCACTTCCAACTCGATGCGCCCTTTGTGCCCGCGATAGACCTGCATCTTGGTCGGTTCGCCGATCACCACGAAGTCAGGTTTAACGCCTTCCCAGTCGACAAACGCCTGGCAACCGACTCCATCGCACCATTCCTCGATATTTCCCAGATAATAAGCCGTATAGCCCTCAAGCAGGCCCAAATCACGCGCTATCTTGATGCCGTAAACCATTCCTGGGGTGCTACCCTTTTCGTCCAGAGCGCCACGGGCATAAAGTTTGCCGTCTTCGACCTTGCCCTCAAAAGGATCCCACTCCCACTGCTCGGGGCTGCCGATGCCGACCGTGTCGATGTGGCTGTCAAAGAGAATTATCTTCTCCCCCTCTCCGACTCGGCCAACAAGTGAACCATAGCGGTCCACGTAAACGGCATCAAAGCCCAGCCTCATCATCTCCACACTAATACGCTTTCCTACTGCGTCAATATCACTGTCCATACTCGGAATAGCCACAATTTCCCGAAAAAACTTTAGAATATCGTCCTCGGCGGCAGCGACCTCTTCCCTTAAACGATGGATTATTTGCTCTAACATCTTTTTTCCTTTCAGGTGACCGGCACTTCCAAAGTGCCGGTCACCTCTGCCCTTGTGATCTTTGCTATGTTCGCCTTCTTATCAGCCGAAGCCGCAATAAATCATCGCGAATATAAGAGCAAGCCATCAGAATGGGCTCATTCTCTTCGCTGAAGCCAATTTCGCTAAACGAAATCAGCGGCTGGCCAACATCAACTCCTAACGCGCTCCCAATCTTTCTATCCACGATCACCGGAACGATTTCCGAAAGATAATACCCTAGACGTTGCTGCCCGTGTCGCCATAAAAACTCGTAGATCGGTTGGTGCCAATCAGACTCTACAAAAGGTACGCTCAGCAACTTGCGTGGAACCTGATTAACAGCCAGGATTACCGGATCCTGGTCTTCCAGGAACAACTTTTCTACGGTGACGATTTCCTCACCTACCTCTATCCTCAGGTTCTCCGCCTGCGTTTCGTCCGCCGCGCTCGTACGCACAGTTAAAATGCGGGTGGAAGGCGTATAACCATGATCCCGGAGAACTGATTCATAGGACCAGATCTCTTCCAGGCGTGTCTTGATCTGCAAGCCCGGATTGTTGACGTAGGTACCCGAGCCCTGGCGACGATAAACGGTTCCCTCATTTTCCAGACGGCTGAGCGCGTCACGAATCGTTGTGCGGCTCACTCCCAACTCATTCGCCAACACAGTTTCCGACGGTATACGGCCCCCTTCAAATTCGTCGTTGACAATGCGCTGCTTGATGTAGGACTTGGCCTGATCGGTGAGCGAAGGTTTGCGTTCCAGCATTCTGTTTCTGCTCAAAAGGTTGGCCGGCGCCACACTGACATGTAACGTCGTATGGTTGTATGACGAATTCTAGCCTAATCAAGAAGGCTGTCAAGTGTGCCGGTTGCTCCCCAACCCTCAATTTAACTTAGTTCATGAAACCGCGTCCAGGTCTCCGCCGCGACAGTCTGCGACGCGTGGGCAATTGCCGCTTCGTCAATGCCTAATACCTTCTTGTTACGCATAACGATCTTGCCGTTGATAATCGTGGTATCCACAGGGGCATCTGCGATGCCGTACAGGAAGTGGCCCCAGAACGTTTCCCCGTTTAATGGCGTTGGCGGCGCATAATCCACAAGAATAATATCGGCCAGGTAACCGCTCTCGATGCGACCCACCTTCTGTCCGGTCAATTGCCGGTAGATAGTCGGATTGTTCTTCAACAGCATGTTCTGAAATGCCATCCATCCGGCGTTGGGATCCCCCAGGTCATGCTTGTGCATCAGGTAGCCGCTACGAACGTCTACCTTAATGTCGGGCGTCATGCCGTCGGTGCCAATGCCTACGGTAATCCCACGCTGCAACAACGCAAACACGTCTGCTCGACCCACGGCATTATTCATGTTTGACTGCGGATTGTGGGCCACCATGGCGCCACTATCGGCGACCTGATCCATGCCCTGCTGGTCAAGATAAATTCCGTGAGCGGCAATACTTTTAGGACCAAAAATGCCTCGCTCATAGAGCCGTTGCGCTACGCCGACGCCATATTTCCGTCTCGTTTCTTGCTCATCCAGGGTGCCTTCAAGCACGTGAATGTGATGACCACGTTCCAGCTCACCGGCGATTTCAGCAGCCTGCGCCAGCGTATCGTCATCCAATGTAAACGATGCGTGCAGCCCCATCATCCCGTCAAATAAATAGTTCGGATCCCGGTTGCGCGCTTCGCGGCATTTCCGAATATACCTTGCGTTCTCCTCCAGCCCGGCGTCTCGAACTACCTTGCCATCGCGGTCCGACACCTCATAGCACAATAATCCCCGCATTCCTACCTGGGTCAGCGCCTCTTCGATCTTGTCCAGGCTTCCTTCCACCGCGTTAGGGCTGGCATGATGGTCGATAACCGCCGTCACCCCATGCTTCACAGCTAGAATCGCCGGCAACAGTGCGCTGTAATATACACCGTCAAGATCCAGGGCCCTATCCAACGTCCACCATAGCCAGGCAAGGATCTCTCCGAAATCCTTCGGCTGGCGCGGAAGTGCGAGCCCGCGGGCGTACGTGCCATAAAAATGCATGTGCGTATTGATCAATCCGGGCAGTAGCAGCCGTCCTTCGCCGTCGATTTCTTCGAATTGACTGTACCTGTCGCGTAATTGGGGATGTGGGCCGACGGCGCGGATAGCCGGCCCCTCCACGGCAACGGCCTGGCCGCCTAAAACCTGGTTTTGCTCGTCGTTCGTGAAAATTGTGACGTTATGGATGAGAAGATCCAACTTTCCACTCCCTTAGACAGAGCCGTTGCCCTCGAATAGTGTGCCGTTTGGCAGGCGCAGCCCGTTCAGTGATTGAGCGCGGCTGAGCTGTTGGGACGACACCCTCGCGCCGGTCAGGTCGGCCTGATCAAGAATGGCCTTGCGAAGATTGGCCCCCGTCAGATCGGCGCCGCGCAAGTCAGCGCCCGCCAGGTTTACTCCTCCTAGATGTGTCCCACGCAATGTTGCCCCCACCAGTCGGACGTCTCGCAGATCGCTCAACCATAAGTCAGCTCCATTAAGGTTCGCCCCCGCAAGATCCGCGCCACTCAAGTTTGCCTGCCAGAAATTTCCCTTGGCAAGAATTGCGTCCCTGAGTTGCGCGCCGCTCAGGTCTGAATGTTTTAGCTCGACGATCCGCGAACCTCCGACGAGCCCCGAATCATAGAGGAACTGTAGAGCTTCTCCCTTATGTCTTCCGTCAAGGCTGCGCAATAGGGCCAGCGTGCGCGCCTGGGCAACGTTACGCACATCGCTTTCCCGGTTGCCCATGCTGCGCAGGTAGCCGCTCAGAAGCAGGTCCGTCATACTATTGTAGTACGAATCTAGCGTGGCGCGCTGCTGGCGCGCACTCTGCAAGTCGCGATCCGCCTGCAAGCGGCGCGCAGTGATCTCCTGCCCCGTCGACCATAGCGAACTGCCCAGCCACCAGGCGCCTATTCCAAGGAAGATTGGAATCGCCAGCAGTTGCAGCCAATCCCAGAGGTTTTTGGCTGGTTCCATCCCCTGGACCGGCTGCACCGTGCGATCGATGCCCGCCCACGGAGGCGCCAGATCGGGACGTATGATGAGCAGGAGCAGTAATGCGATGCTGGACAACACGATAATCCAGAATACAATTATGTTCGCTCGGCGATCCATATTCCCACCTGTTCGCGTGCCTGGCCCCTCAGATTTGCCCGCGCAGTAACCTTTGAAACTCGCAAGAGAAAAGCATGACTTGACAGTAGTATAGCCTATGAGGAAAGCTATGAGCAAAGAACGTGTCGCCCTCTATCTACAGGATGCCCATCCTCTCGACGAAGGGATTGAACTTGCCAAATACGCCGAGGAAAAGGGTTTTGAAGCCGTGTGGCAGGCCGAAAGCCGCCTAGTGCGCGATGCAATCGTCCCTATGGCTGCTTTCGCCGCGCACACCGATCGTATCAAAATTGGCAGTGGCGTGATCAACAACTGGACGCGAAACATCGGGCTCCTCGCTTCCACTTTTCTTACGCTAGATGACCTGGCGCCGGGGCGCATCATATGTGGTATTGGCGCATGGTGGGATCCATTGGCCAAAAACGTGGGAATCAAGCGCCGGAAGCCGCTCGAAGCCATGCGCGAGACGGTCGAGGTGTTGCGTCGCTTGCTGAACATGGAAAACGTAACATTCCATGGTGAATTCCATTATGTGGACGGCATTGAGCTGGACGTCGTTCATGGTCGACGCGAACCGCGAGACGTTCCAATCTATATTGGAGCCACCGGTCCCATGATGATGGAACTTACCGGCGAAATAGCCGACGGAGCGGTGCTCAACTATTGCGTTCCGCCGGAATACAACGACGTGGCGCTGGAGCACTTACAGAGGGGCGCTGAGCGCGCCGGTCGCAATATAGAGGAGATTGACCGCCCACAGCTTGTCGTTTGCTCCGTACACGAAAACCGTGACGAGGCCATCCGCGGCGCCAAGATGCTGCTGACCCAGTACCTTGCACAACAGCCACACATCGCCCGGGCCAGTGGCGTCTCTCAAGAGACGGTAAAGAATATTCAGTCGATCCTCGGCTGGCCTGCCACAAAAGAACAAATCGAGCAGGCTATGGTGCACGTACCTGACGACCTCGTGCTACGCATCACGGCCACGGGCACGCCGGATGAGGCCAGAGCCCGCGTCCGCGAATACATGCAGCGCGGCGCCACCTACCCTATTCTCTATCCGCTTGGCGATGCACGATTGATGATCGACACGTTCGCTGAAAGCTAGAGCCAGTCTATCAGTGCCAGTACCAAAGTTGGGTACCGGACACACGCTGAACTAAGTACGATTCACAAAATGACCCACCAGGTGATACTGATCGTTGACGATGATAACTTCCTGTTGGAAAGCATCGCCGATCTCCTTTTGCTCTCTGATTTCCGCGTCGTCACCGCTGGCAACGGCGCCGAAGCGCTGGAGGTCTTACAAAATCAACGCCCAGATTGCATTATCTCCGACGTCATGATGCCGAAAATGGACGGCTATGGTCTTTTGGAGGCCGTGCGTGAGCATGAGGCCTGGGCCAAGATCCCCGTAATCCTGATAACGGCTTATGATCGTCCATTCGCGGGAGGAACACCGCGTGGTATCACACCAAATGCCGTGCTTCCCAAACCATTTGACGTCGATCAGCTAATCGCCGCGATTCGGAGCAACCTTTCCTAGTACCGCCCCCGGGCAGCGCCGCCGTCCGGCCATAAACAGGGACCGTGATCGATGAGCACCAAAATACTAATCGTCGACGATGATCCGGAACTGCTGCGCCTCGTCGGATTTGCTCTACATCGCGCAGGCTACGAGCCTATAGCGGCACAGAGTGCCGAAGAAGCGCTGACAAAAGTGCGCCAGGAACAACCCGCGCTGGTGATCCTTGATGTGATGCTTCCTGGCTCCAGTGGCATAGAACTCTGTCGCCAATTGCGTGGCCAGGCCAAGACGTTGCCGCTGCCCATAATCATGCTCAGCGCCCGGGCACAGGTCGACGATAAGATCGAGGGCCTACAAGCCGGCGCCGATGAATACCTGACAAAACCTGTCAGCCCCAAAGAAATGGTCGCCCGCGTCGCGGGGCTCCTGGAACGAACAGCACAATTGCGCCAGGCGGGCTCGCGGAGCCGTGGCGCCGTTGTCGGCTTTCTTGGCGCAAAAGGTGGCGTTGGCGCCACCACTATGGCGCTAAATGTAGCCATCGCTCTGGCTCAAAGCGGCCGCAGCGTGATTGCGCTGGAATTCCGCTCCCATTTTGGCACATTCGCCGTACAATTAGGGCACACACCGGCCGAGTCGCTGCAAGAACTATTTCTGATAAACGCCTCCCGCATCGACGAGCGTGCGTTGAGGGCGCGCCTTATCTCCGATCC
>JAICPS010000083.1 GCA_025929715.1 Anaerolineae bacterium
AAGAGACCGCCGGTGGCTCGGTGACGGCGGTGACCACATATAGCCCGTATGGCGAAGTGCTAGAGCAGAGCAGCACGAGTGGGACGGTGTATGGCTTCACCGGGGAACAGGAAGATGGCGCGACGGGATGTTGTACCTAAGAGCGCGGTATTACAACCCTTATATTAACCGGTTCCCTTCGGCCAACACAATTACACGCGAAGTCAGCGTCTGCACACCTGCCTCCCCTTGTGCGGATTTCCCCTCCACGCTGCCATTGACCTCCGATTGGCGACTCAATTAGACAACTTCCACCGGTTCGCCCCGGCGCCCTTCCGCGCAGAATCACGCAAAGTGATCGATGTGGAAAAACACAAAATGTTGGCAATCTTGGCCACCTTGACCACCTTCCCTTACTTCTGAACCAGTTGCGTTTTACCCGCGACCGATTACAATGGTAATCGCCAATGAGTATTTCACGCGTATACGTCAACGAGTTGAGACAACCGGAAGCAGAGGCCTGGACGGCGTTCTTGCAGGAGCGCCAGGATCTGGGCGATCTTGCCGTGCAGTACGTGGCCAAAGAGCCGCTGAACGAGCAAAGCGTCTACCGCTACCTGCTCACTTTCCGAGACCACACCGATGCCTATCCGCTCATCGGCAAGAAAACCAACGCTGCCGAAGCGCGCTTTTATCGCGATCTGGCCGGGCCGGTGCGCAAACTCTTGCCGCACTGCTGGCTGAGCCACGTGGGGCACGATTGGAGCTGGATCGTGCTAGACGACGTGCCTGACCACAAAGCCGCTCCTTGCTGGAGCATAGAAGACGCCGAACAAGTCGTCGCCCTGCTGGCCTCGTTCCACGGCGCTTATTGGCAGCAGGACGACTTGCTGGAGCAACATGCCTGGTTAGAGCCATTATTAGATCGTGACAACCAGGAGCCGCCGGATTACGGCGCTCTGGAAGCCTGGCGCTACTGGGATAACGTCAACCGCAGCACGCCGCGGATTTCGTCCCACGCCCTGCGCAGCGCCGGACGGCTGGCGCCAACCTTCATTCGCGCTGCCGCAGGCGTTGACGTGTTGCGGCAGCTTGGTGGCTGGCCTGGCGTCATCTCCCGCGAACAGCTCAGTCCCCTGGCCGAGCTGCTCGACGATCCCTTGCCTATGCTTCAGCCACTGCGCGAGCTGCCGCTTACCCTGCTCCACGGCAACCTGGCGCTGCGTCATTGGCACAGCACCCTGTTCGACGAGCACTACCTTCTCGACTGGGCCAACGTCACCGTGGGGCCCTCGGTGTGCGACCTTGTCGACTTTTTGGAGCAGGTGGAGTGGATGCGTTTGCAGCGGGGCGATCACTGTCTGGACGAAGAGTGGCCCATTGCCGAAGAGACGATGGTAGACAGCTACCTGCTGCGCATGCATTTCGGCCTCGGCCACTTTGACTCGCGCGCCATGCGCCAGGCGATTCCCGCAGCGCGTTGTCTTTACGTGATCACGACCTGGCTGCCGCGCCTGGCCGATTGCTTCCGTCCTTTCGTCGGCAGCCCGCTCACCTGGCGCCTTCTGGTCAGCATGACCGACGACCAGCTACACCGCGCCGGTTATGGGCGAATGGCCGGATGGCGCCCGTACCTCGCCGAACTCTTCCCCCGCTTCCTGGACGCGGCGCGCCTGCTCTAAGCTGCAACTGCCATTCTGCTGTTGCAGCCCGCAACCATACCCCCTCTAACCACGTAAAGGCCATAGAGCGCATAAAATATCTGTCATGGAGCGTTCGCTTGGACCTTATTCTCCAATCAATCATCTTCGCAATCGCCGTCGTCTTCATCCTGGTGGGGCTGGTTGGCGTGGTCATTCCCCTGCTGCCCGGCGTATTGCTTATCTGGCTCACCGTAGCCATCTATACCGCCGTCGAGCGCCTCAACGGCTTCGCGGCCATTGATCCCGTCACCTTTGTCGTCATCACGTTGATTGCCTTGGTGACCGGGCTGTCAGATATATGGCTGCCCTTGTTAGGCGCCAGGGTCACCGGCTCCTCGTTTCGCTCGATGGTGTATGGGGTGGTCGGAGCCATCATTGGTACCTTTGTGCTGCCAATCCCACTATTCGGCAGCATCGTCGGCTACGCGGTCGGCATTCTCATCGGCGAATACCGGCGTTATGGCGACTGGGACCGCGCGCTGCGCGCCGGGCTCGGCGGCGTCGCGGGCTGGGGTATCGCCACCGCCATTCAGTTGGGCGGCGGTTTAATTATCCTGATCATCTTTGTCTGGCAGGTCCTGGCTTACCAGGGCATGCCGGCGTTCTAGCACTCTCAGGTGACCGGCACTTCCAAAGTGCCGGTCACCTCTGAACGAGTTTGAGGAGGTTCCGTGGACTTTCCCCTGACCATTGAAGATCTGCGCGCCGTCGGCATCGTGATCCTTGGCTTGATGGCCATCAGCCTCGTGCTGGCCCTTTTGCTGTTCGTCTTCGTCATCCGCCGGCTGCGCCGTTTGGACGTACCTCCAGGCGCGGGCTATGGCGAAACGCTGCTGTACACACCCCTATCGCTCGTCCTGTTCGTCGACCTGCTGGATTGGGGACTGGATATCCTCGCCGCGCCCGTCGTGTGGATCGTTCTCGACCGTTTCGGCCTGAAAGCCCTACGCAACGTCTCCACCGTCGAGGCGCTCATTCCCTTCACACAGTTCATCCCCACCCTGACCGTGAGCTGGATCTGGGTTCGCCTCTTCGGCCCGGATTCCCCGCCCCTGAACCTTCAGCGCCAGGATGTGATAGACCAGCCGCCAGAGAAACGACGTTAGCGCCGCTACAACTCAATCGGCTTCGAAAGCACCTCAACCAGTAACTTGATACTATTTTCCACATCCCCGCTATCCACCGTCTCGCTCACCGTGTGCACGTAGCGCGTGGGGATCGAGATCACCCCGGCCGCTGCGCCCGGTCCGGCGATCTGTATCGAACGCGCGTCGGTCGATCCGCCCTCAAGCACCTCAAGCTGGTAGGGAATGCCTGCTTCCTCAGCGCGGCGGCGCATCAGGCGAACCAGGCCCGTGTGCGCGATCATACCCGCGTCCCGCACCTTGATCGCCGGTCCTGCCCGCAGCTCCACGGCCATCGTCGCCGCTTCTGGCGTATCCCCTGTCGTCGTCACGTCGATGGCAATGCCCACGTCAGGTTCAAGGCCATTGGCGGCGGCTTCCGCCCCGCGCGTACCCACCTCTTCCTGGACGCTGAAGACAAAATAGACGTCGTGCGGCGTGCTTTCCAGCCGCTGTAACGCCTCGATGGCTACCACACAGCCGATGCGGTCGTCCATACTTTTAGCCACCAGGAAATCGTCCTGCGCCCGGAATGAGCGATAAAAGCCGGCGGCGTCGCCCACGCTCACCGGGCAATCGTCGCGGCCGGTGGCGCCGACGTCGATGTAATGCTTATCCAGGCCATGCACCTCGGTGCGGCTCTCTCGTTTCTCGCTATAGACGACGCCCATCGTGCCGTCGGCGAACTGCACGCGGTTGCCGGCCAGCGTCACCGGAAAGACGCCGCCGATGTTGGTGAAACGCAAGAAACCTTTCTCAGTAATGTGCGTCACCATCACCCCGATCTCGTCCATGTGCGCCGCGACCATCACCTTCAGACCGCTACCATCGCCCTCTTTGCGAGCGATAAGGTTACCCATCGTGTCCACTGAAATCTCGTCGGCATAATCTTCTATGAACGGACGAATGATATCGCGCATATGATCTTCAAAGCCAGATGGACCATAGCCTTCGACAAGTTGCTTTACAAGCTCAATATTCATGCTTTCCTCTTGTTAACGCTCAAACAGGTCGCGATTTAGGCCGCGTAACGTGGCCTCCGCCAGGCGCACGACGTTACCAAAATCGTCCAGGTTAATCATACTGATCGGCGCGTGAATGTAACGCGCAGGCGTAGCGATGGTTGCCGTGACCACGCCGCCGTGCACGCGCTGGATCGCGCCCGCGTTCGTGCCGCCGCCGCCCGGCTGGCGCACCTGGAAGGGAATACCGTTGCTTTCCGCCGTGCGCATGATGTGCCGCACGAAGCGCGGATCCTGGATCGTCGCCGAATCCATCACGTAGAGCGATGGCCCGTGGCCCAGGCGCACGTTGGGGCTCACGTCCCGCTTGTTGGGTAGATCGTAGGCCGGCGTACACTCCAGCACCAGGGCTACGTCAGGCCGCGTGGCGTAGGCCGCCACCTGCGCGCCGCGCAATCCGACCTCTTCCTGTACCGTGAACGCGGCATGCAGGTCAAAAGGGTAAGGCTCGCGTCGCAACAGCTCCACCAGCGCCGCGCAACCCGCGCGGTCGTCCAGCGCCTTACCCATCGCCATCTTTCCCGACTCCTGGTACGCCGTCAGAAAAGTAGCCCGGTCGCCCAGTTTCACCTTGCCGGAAGCGTTCTCCTTCTTCGTGGCGCCGATGTCGATGCGCATGCTGTCGCTCTTGACCACGCTGGTGCGTTGGTCGCGTTTCAACAGATGGATCGGCCGCGCGCCGATGACGCCGGTCAGTTTTTTCGGGCCCACCTGCACCACTTTGCCCAATAGAGTATGGTCGGCTATGCCGCCGACCGTCTCAAACTTCAGCGTGCCATCGCTCTCTGCGTCGGTGATCATCAGGCCCACTTCGTCCATGTGCGCGTCGACCAGCACGCGCAGGTCGCTTTCGCCTGTGCCGCGCTTCATCGCCAGCAGGTTGCCCATGCTATCCACACGCCATTCTTCCACGTGCTCGGCGATCAAGTCGCGCAGCAGCAGCCGCACCTCCTTCTCGTCGCCCGACACCCCCACCGCCTCAGTCAGTTGCCGTAAAAGCTCGCTAATCTCCAATCCCTAATCCCCCATCATCTCTTCCGCAATCTCATCCAAAAACGATCCATCCAGCCGCGCGGCGAACTCGCCCAGCAGCCGGCCGGCGCGTTCGATGTCGTCAATCGCTACTGTCTCTACCATTGTGTGCATGTAGCGCAGCGGAATAGACACCAGGCCGGTAGGAATGCCCTCGCGCGCGATCTGCAGGCCATAGGCGTCGGTACCGCTATGATAGGAGTGTGGCTCTACGTGCACCTTCATCTCCAGAGCCTCCGCGGCGTCTTTTAACTTCTGCAGCACGCCTGGATGCACGTTAGCGCCCAGCCCCACGATTGGGCCCTCGTCCAGCTCAAACAAATGATTCTCTTTGGTGCCCGGTCCCTTGGCGAATGAGACGTCGAGAGCCACCGCCACGTCCGGGCGCTGCGCAAAGGCGCTCGTGAACGCGCCAAGCAAACGTGTTTCTTCCTGCGTCGTCGCCACGGCGACCACGTCCCAATCGTGCCGGCGCCCCTGTAGATAGTCCAGCGCCACCGTCACCGCCGCTACCGAGGCGCGGTTATCCAACGCTTTGCCGCTGGCGCGGTCGTTCAGCAGCTTGCGCAGTGGCTGTTGAAAGCTGATAAAGTCGCCTACAGAAACGATTTCCCGCACCTCTTTGGCCGCTAAACCGACGTCCACCACCAGTTCGTCAAAACCATAGGCCTTGCTGCTGCTTTTGTCGGGCAGCATGTAGTTCGGCAGCGCGCCGATAATACCTGGCAGGTCGCGGCGCCCGTGAACGACGACCGGCTGCCCATAAAGGTGGCGCACGTCGATCCCACCGACGTTGGTCAGGCGCAAAAAGCCTCCGGCCGCCTCTACATCGCCGTTATCCGGGTATTGTGCGATAGCCTTAACCATCAGCGCAATTTCATCCATGTGCGCCGCCAACAGAAGCCGTGGGGGCTTCTCGTCGGAGCCGGTAATCTCTTCGTCGTCGGGCTGGCGACTCTGCTGATTTGCGCGTTTTACCGCCAGCAGGTTGCCCATGTTGTCCACGACGACGACGTCGGCCATGGGTTCCCAGACCTCGCGCAACGTTTCGCGGATGGCGTCTTCCAGCCCGGAAGGACCAGGCGTCTCGGTCAATGTTTGTAACAATTTGAAAAGGTCCATAGTCTGGCGTCTCGCTGGGCGCTTAGTCCGAATCTTCCTCGGGCGTCGGTGTTATACGTGGAATGGTCGGCAGCGGTGGAATCCCGAGCGTCTCTGTTGGCGTCGGTGTGGCCGCCTCTTCCGTTGCCGTTGCGGTCGCCGTCGATTCTTCGGTAGCTGTCGCCGTTGCCGTCGCTGTCGCCGTGGCTTCTTCAGTTACCGTGGCCGTCGCGCTTGCTGTAGGCGTGGCCGTGGCCGTTGGCGCGTCCGTCGGTTCCGGTTCCGGAGTGTCGCTTGGCTGGCTCGTCGGCGTCGCGAACTGATCCGGCGTCGCATCCAGGGTCGCCGTCGGCGGACCCGGCGTTTGCGTCGGACCCGGCGTGGGCGATGGCGTCGCCGTAGCCGTGCTGGTTGCCGTCACATCTGGAGGCAGCGTCACACTTGGGGTGATCGTGATCACCGCCGGCGGCAGCGTCGGCGCTTCCTCAGGAGCCAGCGTGTAAGCCACAATACCGGCGCAGTAGCAGGGAATGGTCAGCAATATGAGGCCAATCAAGAAGGTATAAGTACGGCGGCTTGAGTTCATTAACTAACGACATGTGGGCCAGGGTGGATGCAGGTCCCCCGTATGGTCACGATTTCGCCGTGATGATAGTGGACAAATCGGTAAGTGACAAGCAAGCGTAATCATTGCAACCCCTGTACCCGCATGCTATAATTTATGTTTAGACACCGGTCGCGTTTATGCTTTAATGGGCGGGATATCGCACAGCAGGTGCCAAATATACCGCCAGGGATAAAAACTCATGCCAGTTGAACTCTGGGGTGCAACAGAGCCGCCCGGTTTCTTGTTGCCTCAACACCCACTGATCGCCACCGTTTTACTCCTGTTCTACGTTGTTACAACTGCAATCATCATCTACTCCCAGCGCCGGGCCCTTCTAAGCCTTGCGCCGCGTCAGTGGCTGGTAACCGGCCTATTATCGCTGGCAGGTGGGGTCCTGAGCCAATTATTCCTCATCTCGCTGGTCTCAGAGAATCAATTACCGCCGCTGGTGTCTACGCAGAACCCGCAGGTGACCATGGCCCTGTTTGGCGCGCTGCCCATGTTGCTGGCGGGCGCCACCGTGGGGCCAGGACCGGCTCTGATTGTCGGCTTTGTCACAGGATTGAGTAAAGGGCTATGGGGCTCCCAACATATTTTTGATCCCTTCTATTATGCCCTGGCGGCCTTTATTGCCGGCTGGTGGCTGAGGCAAAATTTCCAGGGCCGGCCGTACCAGTGGATGCGACTCCCGGCCGTCAGCGGTCCGCTGAGCCTCGTGATCTTGTTGCCTGCGTTTCTTCCCGCATTCTTCGCTTATGCCAGCGCCGATGCCACACCGCTTGCTGCGCTCGACTGGTCCATCTCTACCACCGGCGCCCAGTTCCTGCCCCTGTTGCTGGAAGGGTTGGCCGGCGGTCTGGTTGCCACCATCATCGTCCTGGGCGTGCCCCAGCTGCGTTTCCAGCCTAAAGAGTTGGAGCCCGCGCCCCAGTACCGCAGCGTCCGTAATCGCCTGCTGATCAATTTCGCTGTCTTTGCCATTGGGCTCAGCACGGTCCTCGTCGCCGTCGTCTTCACGTTGTCGATCAACGTCGCCGAGCGGCTCTCGGTGAGTCAGATGGTTCACGATGCCGAGGCGGTTTCCCGCCAGATACCCGCGTTCCGCACACAGACTCAAAACCTCTTGCGCCAATACAGCGACTCGCCGGTGCTTACAGGTGGCGACGAAGAGGCCATCGAAGAGTATTTAGGGGAATTATTGCGTACCGCAGGCGCCTATTTCCGTCGCGTCATCCTCGTTGACGCCTCTGGAGCGGTATCCGCCTTTTATCCCAACCGTGACTCAAACGAAGAGGTGGCGCTCACCGCGCTGGAAGAGAGCGCTGTCGCCGACGCCCTCTCGCGCGGTGCGCCTTCTATCAGTCCCGCGCAAGTGGTCGAGGGCCAGGAAGCCGTGCTCAGCTTCGTCGTTCCTGTTCGCGACGAAGACGGAGATCCGGTCGCCGCGCTGGTCGGCCGAATTCCAGGCATCACGCTTGAACAATTGGTCGCCGGCCTGCAGGGCACTGTCGGCGAAGGCAGCGGGTTCATCGTCGACGAGCGAGGACAGATTATTGCCCATGCCGACGAAGCGGTGATCATGTCCGACTGGTCCCCACCGCCCGAAGGCAGCCGCTTGCGCAGCTTCAGATTCGAGGGGCCGGGCGAGGCTTACGAAACTCTTTCCAGCGAGACCAACGCTCGCCAGTTGATCTATGATCGACTCGGTCCCGACCATCCCTGGCGCGTCGTTATTTCCATTCCGCATCAGGTCGTGTTGCGCCTGGCGCTGCAGATCAGCAGCCCGCTGATTGCCGTTCTCGTCATTGCCATGCTACTCTTTGGACTCAATCTCGTCTACCTTGGGCGCGGCATTACTGCGCCTCTGGGTGAATTAGTGAACGCCTCGCAGCAGCTGGCTGCCGGACGCTGGGATGTAACTGTACCGGTGCGTGAAGCTGACGAGGTCGGCCAGCTAGGTCACGCGTTTGAGAGCATGCGCCGCGCTATGCAGCGCAAATTCAATGACTTCAAGCTGATGCTGCAGGTTAGCCAGGACATTTCCAGCAGTATCGACATCCAGCAGGGTATCCCCACTATTTTACGCGGCGCGGTGCGCGGAACCGGCGCCACTGGCGTGCGCGCCATCGTGCTCAATCCAAACGGACGTCATCCTCTTACCTTTGGTGAGGGCCCCGCGACCGCCGCCATGGCCGTATTTGACCGCCAGATCGCCTTGATGGGGCGGCAGGAGACCGAAATTGCCTTGACTACTCCCGAGCAGGTACGGAATGGCCTTCGCCTGCGCCCGGATCAGGAACTGCCCGTACAATCGCTACTCGTCCTGTCGCTCTTCGCCAAAGAACGTTTCCAGGGCGTGCTGTGGGTCGGCCACCGCCAGGCTCACGAATTCGACGCAACTGAGTTAGATATGCTGCGAACCATGGCCAATCAGGCTTCGGTGTTGGTGGAGAACGCGCGCTTGTTTGCCACGGCCGAGGGACAGCGGAGGCGGCTCGCAGCCGTCCTGGCAAGCACCCAGGATGCCGTTATTGTCACCGACCAGACGGAACGCGTCTTGCTTCTCAACCCGGCAATGTCGCGAACTTTTGACCTGCGGCCGGCCGACGTGATTGGCCGGCCCGTCGCCGCGGTCATCGAGAATCGCAACTTAGTGCGTGCGCTGACAGAGCACGAGGATCGCGCGCGGAATCTGGAAATCCCAGTAGGCGATGGGCGGATTCTTTCTGCCAGCGTTTCGACGATTATGAGCAACGACCAGCAGGTGTTGGGGCGTGTGGCCGTGCTGCGCGACATCACGCACCTGAAGGAACTGGACGATATGAAGTCGGAGTTCGTCGCCACCGTCTCTCACGACCTGCGTGGGCCGCTCACTTTTATGCGCGGTTACTTGACAATGCTGCCCATGGTTGGCGACATAAACGAAAAGCAAGAAGAGTACCTGGAACGCACGCTGGCGGGCGTACAGCAAATGTCGGCGCTGGTCGAGGATCTGCTCGATCTCGGTCGAATCGAAGCCGGCGTCCTCCTCATGCAAGATTACATTAATCCCCGCGAGCTGCTCGAGACTGTAGCCGAAGAAACGGCCGGCCAGGCCGCTGCACAGGGCCTGCGCCTGAAGATAGAAGCCGCCGGCGATCTTCCCGGTGTTTATGGCGACGCCTCGCTGATCCGGCGCGCCGTCGCCAACTTCGTCGGCAATGCCGTTAAGTACGCTCCTAACACGGGAGCGGTAATCATGCGCGCCGAGCATGAAGGAGACGAAATCATCTTCAGCGTTCAGGACCACGGCCCGGGCATAGACGCCAAAGATCAGGCGCGTCTCTTCGAAAAGTTCTACCGGGTTAAGAATAAAGGGCAGGGTAACGTCAAAGGATCCGGCCTGGGTCTGGCAATCGTTAAATCAATTGTAGAACGCCACGGCGGGCGCGTCTGGTGTATTAGTCAGCCAGGGAAGGGCAGCACTTTCTACTTCTCGCTGCCTCTGCAGGGCCGCAAGCGGCCTGAATGAGACAGCTGACCGGCACTTCCGAAGTGCCGGTCACTTACTCGTTTCCCTTAGACTATCCAGCACCGCCCGCAACTCGTCCGGTAAGCGCGCCTCCAGAGCCAGCTCCCGCTCGTCCGAGGGGCGCCTGAAAGCCAGCCGCGATGCGTGTAGAAAGTGGCGATCCAGAGCCAGCCCCTGTTTGCGCCGCCCGTAAGTCGTGTCCCCCACAATGGGAAAGCCCGCAAATGCCATATGTACCCGAATCTGATGGGTACGCCCCGTCCGCGGGTAGCACTCGACCAGCGAGAACTGCCCGACCGAGGACTGCTCGACCTTCTCCAGAAGCTTATACTCAGTCTGTGCCGGGCGCGAACTCGCGCTTGATCCAGGCGCGATCACGGACATACGCTGGCGGTGGCGCGGATCGCGGCCGATTGGGGCGTCAATCAGCGCTTGCGGCGGCTGCACGTGCCCTTCCACCAGCGCCAGGTATGTCTTACTTACCGTTCGCTTCTTAAACTGGCGTTGCAGATGGCGCAACGTCCGGTCATTTTTGGCTACCAGGATCAGGCCTGACGTTTCCTTGTCCAGCCGGTGCACGATCCCCGGTCGGCGCTCACAGCCGATACCTTCCAGGTCGGGGCAGTAGCCCAAAATGGCATTTACCAGTGTGCCCTCACTGTGGCCCGGAGCCGGATGCACCACCATGCCTGCCGGTTTGTTCACGGCCAGCAGATCCTCGTCCTCATAAACAATATCCAGGGGAATTTGTTGTGCCTGCAGGTCGGTCTCGGCAACGTCCGGCAGCATAACCTGCACGCGCTCGCCGCCTTCCAGGCGCAGGCTGGCCTTTACCGGCTGGCCCTGCATGGTCACCAGGCCATCCGTGATCAGTTGTTGCCATTGAGAACGGGATAATTCGGGATGTGCTTCGGCCAGCGCCCGGTCCAACCGCTCCCCGGGCGCGTCTAGGATCAGATCAAGTTGCCTGCTCATTCTGGCGTTGCCCAGACATACTACTTAACGAGCTCTGAGCGCTATCAATTTCATTGCCAGACTGTTCTCCTGCGAGGGGCTCGCGTCGCTCGGTCAGCATCAGAAAACCGAGGATCACCACTCCGGCGACAATCGAGGTGTCTGCCAGGTTAAAGACAGGCCAGGGTCCAAAGTCGAGGAAATCGGTAACGTGCCCCAGGCGTAGACGGTCGACCAGGTTGCCCAGCGCGCCGCCCAATTGCATTCCGAGCGCGAGGCGCAGCAGGATGTGCCCGGAAGGCAGGCCGAAATTGTAGAAGACAATGATGGCGGCTACCATCATGGCAACGATCGTGAACAACAGGCCCCCGCCGGGGAAAAAGCCGAAAGCGGCGCCCGTGTTGCTGACGTGTGTAATGCGAAAGAGGTGTGCCAATTCAGGGAACGGCGCCCATGATTGATTGAGCGCTAGTTGGCTTTCGACGAAAAGCTTGCTGAAATGATCGACCACGACGACCAACCCGGCAACCAGCAAGAGGATGGCGCGCTGTTTCGTGCTAGCCGGCGGCTGACCGGTCAGGGCATTTTCTTCAGTCTCGGTCTGACTTAACTCAGATATTGTCACAGTCGTCCTTTGTAACGCATGTTTCCAACTTGCGCGCGGCGAGCAAGAAAAAATCATGCTCTAAAACATCACGGCTAAGATTGTACCAGCCCGTTCACGATTCATCCACCGTCCTAACTCCGTATTCAACTTCAGTCCGGGTAGCGACGATCACCGTCGCGGCGCTGCGCGCCAATCTCACCTTGTGAACTTCGATCGTGAACCCAGACTGCCGCATCCTCTCCGAGAACGTGCGCCAGGCTGGTGTTTCGCCAGGCCAAAAATCTTCCTCGTTGACCGCGAATACGTCATCGCGCTGCCCGGTGATCGCATACAGCCACGAAATAAAGCGCTGCACAATCCCGCCGCCCGTGAGATGACCTTCAGGTACGATCAGATATCGACCCCCGGGACGCAAGACCCGTTGGACGGCTTCCATCGTCTCGTTCTGGGCAATAAAATAGGTAGGAAATGTGCAGTAGACGGTGTCAAACGTCTGCGCGCAGAATGGCAGCGCCTGGACGTCGCCGCGCACAAGCGAAATGCGCCTCGCGTGGGTCCGTACCCGCCGCCATGCGATCCGCCCCATATGCGGCGACAGGTCAAGGCCCGTGACGCGCCATCCAGCATCGGACAGCGCCAGCAGCATGTGGCCCGGACCATGCGCGATTTCAAGTACGCGCTCGCCTTGAACAAAAGCCAGCGCAGCTTCTTGCCATTTGCGCCACTCGCCTAGTGAGACAACCCAGCTCACCAGATCATACGTCCAGGCCATCTCGTTATACAGAAGCCGAAACCCGGTGCGTACGATCCAGCGCCACAATTTGCGGAACATGATACGCCTCTTGTAGCACAATTTTAGAAAATTGTGCAACGGCGCTTTCGACATGATTATAGAT
>JAICPS010000214.1 GCA_025929715.1 Anaerolineae bacterium
AGCGTGTCTAATATTGTGTCGACCCCCTCGTCGATGAAGCTAACCGGACTTATTTGAATGCCCACAAACTTGTCTGTAACATCGACCATCAGTTCCTCCTCCTAGCGAATGTATAAGGCGCGGACGACGATTCTTGTTGACGGCCGTTCGCCTATGTGAGGCGCTGAGCCCCGGCGCCGCAGGGCGGCAACGACCAATTCTTGGCCAGCGACATCAGGTCATCATACGCCAGCGCAAGTCCCAATCCCCACTCAGGCGGGATACGCCATCTTCCGTGATCAAGATATCTTCGTTAATGCCGGTTCCCCAGGGCACGGAAGGAAGCACCGCTCGTCGTGGATGGTAGGAAAAAACCATTCCTGCCTTTAGCGCCATATCCTGGGCGCTGCCCGCCCCGGGAGTGGCAGCAAACCAGGGTCGCTCAATCGTATCCATGCCCTGCCCATGAAAATCAAAGTGATCGGTTGGTGGGCCAAGATCCCATCCGTTCTCTAACAACGTCTGTTCGAATGTACGCGCCATCTCACTCAGCCGCACGCCCGGGCGGGCAAGGTTGCGAATTCGCTCGTACGCCTGTAGTTCGCTGTCCATCAACTTCAGTTCAAGGTCCGTTGGTGGGCGAAAGGCACAGGTCACGGTGATTTCCGACCAGTGACCACTTTCCCCGCAGATCTCCATGTGGTAACGCAAAATGCCGTCACAGCGGACAGGGATGTCTCGCGGTGGGTTGGTGTCGCCCGGTTCCTCGCCGATGAAGACAAGGATGTCGCGCGCACCGTTTTCCAACACCAGACGGGATGCTTCTGCTGCCAGCTCACGCTGGCTTCGTCCCGGTTCCAGGATCTCCACGAAACGTTCCATCGCCGCCTTTGATAGATTCCACAGCTCACGTGCTTGCTGAATTTCCAGCGGGCTACGGATCATACGCACGTGGTCGAGTAGCTCGTCGGCATCGACAAAAGTGACTTGCGGTAGCGCCTCCTGCAAGGCCATGTAAGCGCCTGCAGGTAGGATCCAGCGCAGGCCGGCGATACCGATAGTGGCCTCCTGCAGACCCTTTTCGGTGATTGCATCGACCATGGCGGGTACCAAAAACACATCGCCTCGGGTATCGGTTACCCAGCCTCGCGCGCCGATACGCGCGGCAACTGCGTGACTCGTTAACGTCAGTACCGCATCATCCTCCAATGGTAGGAGGAGTAGGCCATCATGGCCCCAGAGATGAAAATCGGTCAAATACCGAAGATAACCGCGACCGGTCCACCAGTGTCCTTTCCCTGCCACAAGCAGCGCCGCCAGATCGGCCTGCTGCATCGCCTGGCGCACAAGTGCAAGGCGCCGGTCTCGCTCTTCCAGGTTAGCTATCGTACCCATGTCTCTTCCCTTGTTGATGGTTTACACGTTACTTGGATTTCCTATCGTCCAGGTTGCAGAACTCCAGTCGACGACGGAGAATCCAAGATCGCCGCCGCCGGGCTGCATATGTGTGAAGGGTTCCGCATCACGCACGGCGACCAGCAAATTTTCTTCGTAAGGCGCTTGCAGAATATCGAGCTCCTCGAACGTGTAAGGACTTATGATTCGCCCTAATACGTGGTCCCGTGGAAAGATGCGGCCGATATCTTTTCTCGTCACCTCGGGGATCATCAATCCGCCGTGCGCGGGCGCAACGCTCGCAAAACCACCGACCTCAACCTGGTAAGCCGGCAACTCCGGCTCTCCCTCAACCATGTCCAGATGCTTAAGAACGTTGGTAATGCCGCGCACGCCAACTTCCGTCAGTGGTTTGCGCTTGCCGGAACCATCAGGCGCTCTCTCCACATCAAGCCCCCAGAAATCGCCCAGCTCGACGCCGAAAGCAGGTTTCCCTTGTGACATTGCATAGCCGCTAAGCGTGTTCGTGCCGCCCAAAGGTCGCCGCAATACAATCTCCATTCCAAAAATGCGTCCGATATTCGCCGTACGCTCTCCAAGCTCGCCATCGACCGCGCCGTACCCAATGTAGTGGTCTGTAAAACGCGTGTGGGGCGCATCGCCGTGAAAATCAAAGAGAACGTCTATATCTGGCAGTACTTGCGTCGAGAAGACATGCGCGATTTTTTCTGCAAGCCATCCCTGTGGATTGCCGGGCCAGAGCCGGCCAATATCACCGTGAGGGCCCCAGAGGCCATCCGACCAGCCCCCGCGAGAAGCCCATTCGAAGGCCACGGCATTGATAATCGGAACGCATACGACCGCGCCGCGAAGTTGGGACGGATCAAGTTGTTCTAATAGCTGCTTCTGGATGTTAATGACGCTAAATTCGTGACCGTGTTGAACTGCCACGACGCCAACCACTGGTCCCTCTTCGACGCCCCGAATCACGTGCACTGGAATATGGATGCGATGGCCCGCCGCCATTGTCGTAACGGGTATCTCACCATAGCGTCGCTCTCCAGGTCGCACTTCAATTCCGGCTATCGTTTTCATATCCACGTTCAGACTCCTTCCTTTGCTCGCTTGTCAGTTACGATTTAAGGTCAATTGCCATTGACAAGATGTTTTCGGGCATTCCGTAATCTGCAATTGCGGCCTCAGGCGTGATATATCCCATCACCAGATCATGAAGAATTCTTTCTTGCGAACGCTGCGTAACCGGCCCGAATCCGCCACCTCCGGCAATGTGCAGCTCCACAACGTCTCCAGGGTGTATTGTGATGGGTGGAAAAAGGTAAGTGCGTTCGCCGTTTACATAGACCTCACCGATCTTGCCCGGCTGACCACCGTTTAGGCCGACGGGTAAAGTGGTGAGGCGGTCGGGTGTCAGATTGAAAATGATTGCGCCACTTCCCACGTGTTCGAACACAATTACCTGTCCCAACCCACCGCGGTACTTGCCTGGCCCCGCACTATCAGGTCTCAACTCCTTCTTAATGAAACGTATAGGCGCCTTGGTCTCAATGACCTCGCAGGGAGTAATTGTGCTGTTATTTGGATAAGCAGCGGGCACCATGCCATCCATCACCGGCAAAGCGCCGCGCCCGCCGTGCGGCAACATATCGACCAGAAAATACCCATGCGTGTCGTCGTCGCCTGCCAGAACGAAGGGCCAGATGGCTCCGTTACTAGCCTGTGCGTGCTCGCCGAAAATAGGCCATAGCGCACCGAACAGAACCTGATTCACGTTGTTCGTGACTTTGGCCCGTGCTTTGACCGGCGCCGGCCTCTTCGCGTTCAGGATCGAATCTTCGGGCACCGAGACGTGTATGGGGCGGAACAGGCCCTCGTTGTTTGGCGTCTCTGGCGCTAATGCGCATTTGAAGGGATACATCGATGACGCCACCGTGCTGTTAAGCGGCACGTTTATGGCGCCCCATTTACTCAGGGAGGAAGTACAGGTGTAGTCGACGAAAACCTCGTCGTCGCGCACCTCGACAGTGACGTGAAGATGAACGGTCTCAACGTAACCGTCGATATCCATCCCGTACTCATAGATGCCGTCTGCCAACCCCCGAATACGTTCGCGCATCAGGTTTTCTGAGCGCGAGAGAATCGTCTGGGACAGCAACTCGATGTCGTCCATCTGGTAATCGACCAGGAACTCCTTCAGCCGCTCCGCTCCTACAGTGGCCGCTCCCGCCATTGCGCGCAGATCCCCAAGTAACAAGTCGGGGACCCGGCAGTTCGCGCCAATGATGTCGAAGGCCTGCTTATTCTCTTTGCTTGCCTCGTATAATTTGAACGGCGGCATACAGAGTCCTTCGCTAAAGACGTCATACCCTTCGATTTCACCCGGATGTCCTCCCACGTCCGACATGTGCGAAACGGTACCGAGACAGGCAACCACCTTTCCCTTCCAAAAAACGGGCCGCAGAAGAATGTAATCCGGCAGGTGACCCGTTCCGATCCATGGGTCATTGGTGGCGAGCACATCTCCCTCTTGAAGCGTCTCCACTGGAAAGCGCTCCAGAAGTATTTTTGCCGTGCGCGGGTAGACGGCCGAGAAGTTGGCCGTACTGAGGACCGACTGGCAAAGCGAAGCACCATGCGCGTTGGTCATGATGCAGGCAAAGTCACGGCTCTCGCGCAAAATGGTAGAGAAAGTCGTGCGTACCACAATTTGGTCAACCTCATCCATGATGGAGATGAGGCGCTGCCAGAGTACGTCCAGTGTGATGGGGTCGAATGTGTTATCTGCCATGGCAAAGCCTGGTCGCGTCAGGGAAGGCGTTCAGCGATTGACGTCCGCGTTGGCACGCAAGATAAATCGCGGGTGACTGAAAACGAACCACCGGCTAACGATTGTCGCGTTCCCAAATCACGGCGTCTGTGTCGGCGATGTGTGCGATGTAGCCGCCGGGATTGATGGGCATCCGCACACGGCGACTGATAACGATTCCATTTACGGGAGAGGTGCAGGTTTCCACGACCTCGCTCGTGACCGGGTCCACCACGCGACCCAAAACTTGTCCTTTTGTTACCTCCAAGCCCAGTTGGACCTCCAGCTCCTGGATGTAGAATCCTCCGGTCAGCGAGCGATACACGACGTAGTTGTCTACCATTATTTGACGCTCCGGCAACACCGGTTCGCCTTCTATCATCTCAAGGTATTTGACAACGTTAAGTAAGCAGTCGACCCCCTCGTCCACTGTAAAGTCGATGGTGCATGCGCCGCCGGCCTCCACGACAAGTGGGACAATGCCGTTAAGCGCGCACTGGCCCGAAAGCATCGCGGGGTTCATTGGGCGCTCCCGCAGCCAGATGACGGAAGAGCCAAAGGCGATAGCCAGGTCTCGTATCTGTTCATTCATCTTTGCCATCGCCTCAGGCGTCAGCACGCCGCCAACATCTGACGCGTCCGCTCCAATACCGTCTGCAACGCCCCCTGCGATGGCAAGATCAGGGTCGGAAGGAAACACCTGCGGAAAAGCAACCGGCAACTCATCACAGGCGCCAGTGCCATCGTGCATATCGATGATGTAGTCGCAATGTTTGATGACCTCGTTCCAGAGCGCGTAAGCCATCTGCTCCGTGAGCCACGCGTTTACCTTTGCCCCTGGCCACACGCGATTCATATCCAATACGTCAGCAGGATTGACACGCATACCCGAACTCTCGATCGTCCCGCCAAACTCAACAGAAAGGGGGTTTGCAAGGGGCAGGCAGAATATCGTCCCGTTCAGTTCTTGCGGATCGATCTGCAGTGAGGCACGGCGGATAATCTCTGCCCCCATCGGTTCCCAGCCGTGAAGCGTGGATTCCAGGCAGAGCGTGGGCCCGTCCCCTGCGCCATTAATTACCTGGTAAGGAATACGCACCTCGGTGCGCGCCGCCAACGTCCCAACCGAGAGGTAGCCGAAAGCACGCTCGCCCGGTTTAATAGTCGCGTTTCCAATTTGAATCGATTCAGCCATCGTTAAAGATCCCTTTCGTTGTAATTCTTCGTAGAGTCAACTTCTATTGAATGCTGTCATAACTTCTGCCAGCCGGATTCAAGCCACTCCAGGTAGCTCCTCAATCCGTCAGGCAAACGATACCGTGGTACAAAATCGACATCCTGGCGCAGCCGCTCCTGCGAGAGTGGCGCGCGCTCCCGACCGGGCAAGATCGCCACGTCTGCCTCCTCGGGATCATCGACTTCGCGCCAGTGGAACGCCGGACGAAGCTGGCTAAGCGCCTCCAACACATCTCGCAGCGTTACAACCTGATCACCGGCCACATTGTAGCGATCCCAGCCTAAGGACGTTGTCAACGTCAGTCGGGCAAACGCCTCAGCCGCATCGTCGATGTAAATGAAATCGCGCACCCGGCCAGTTCCCGATACGCGGATCCCGTCGCCCGCGAGGGCATGATGCGCCAAAACATAGATCAGCGACATATTCTCACGCGATCGAGAGGCGCGTTCCATTGGGCCATAAGCCGTGCCGAGGCGGCCCGAAACAATAGAAAGCCGATGAAGATGAGAATACAGCCGGCACAGATTTTCGGACGCCTGTTTACAGATTGTGTAAAGCGTGTCGGCTTCGACGGTGTCGTCTTCGTTCAGCACCCGTCTTGGATCGGCCGGTGAGCCAAACAGGCCCGACGAGCTTACGAGCACGAAGCGGCGAGCATTCACAACCCGCGCCGCTTCAAGCGCATTGACAGTTCCCATCAGGTTTACGTCAACCACCGTAGCCGTCTTACTTCGCTCGACTTCGGGGGTTGGTGTAATGGCGGCACTATGTACGATGCGGTCTACGCCGTGTGCTTGAACAAGGTCACACAATCCCTGGCGGTCGCGCACGTCTCCCTCGGTCCATGTGACCTGGTCTGCCACCTGGGAAAGAAAAAGGCACGCCTCTGGATCGGGTTCGGTGCGGGCAAGGGCGAGGACGGACGCGCCTTTTCGTGCCAGTGCTCGCACGAGGTTTGCACCGACGAAACCGTTCGCGCCAGTAACCAGAACAGTCGTCATCGGTTTATTTCCTACCTTCCATTTCAACGGCAATCGATGGACCCATGCTTCCAATTAATTCCTGACCGTAAATGGCAGCGGACACGACGAGCGTCGGTCCATCCTCCGTCCCATTGACGATATTGATAGGGCGGTTAATCGAAATGCGACTTAGCGTGTGGGCAACCTCAATACTTCTAAAGGCGCGCACCGCGAGCAGCCTTAACAGGACCTATTTGAAATGGTTTGCCACAATTCATGAGTAGTGCACCTGATTGGATCAGGTTTTCATACGCGGGTCTAGGACGTCGCGCAGCCAGTCGCCAAGGAGGATGATACCAAGGACTGTAAACGTTATTGCCAGGCCGGGGAAGGTTGCGAGCCACCAGGACGTGGCCAGATGATCTCGGCCACTGGCGAGCATGATCCCCCATGTAACGCTGGGAGGTTGGACGCCAAGACCCAGAAAACTGAGTGAAGATTCCGCAATGATGACTGTCGCCACCTGTAATGTGGCGAGCACGATGATTGAGGCAGTGACGTTCGGCAAGACGTGGATTACGAGAATCTTCCAATCGACCTGGCCGAGGCTGCGAGCCGCTTCCACGTAATCTTGCTCTTTAATGCTGAGTACCTCCCCGCGGACCACTCGCGTGAATGTGACCCAGCCGGTCAATCCAAGCACGACGATAAGGCTGATGAGGCTTTCTCTGGATGAGCCGCGCGGTCCAAGCACACCCAGGACGGCAAGCGCCAGAACAATGAACGGTACAGCCATGAAAGTGTCTAGAAGGCGTGAGATGAGATTGTCCACCCATCCTCCGAGATAGCCGCTCGTGAGGCCAAGGAGCACGCCGACGACGAGCGAGATGCTCACGCCCAGCACGCCAACGACGACCGATATACGCGAGCCATAGATAATGCGGCTAAGAATATCTCGGCCTAATTGGTCTGTTCCCAGGAGATAGTCCGTGCTGCCGCCTTCTGCCCAAAAGGGAGCTAGAAGGCGCTCCTGCACGTGGAGCTCTGCCGGATCGTAAGGCGCGAGCACCGGCGCGGCAACAGCCG
>JAICPS010000549.1 GCA_025929715.1 Anaerolineae bacterium
AAGCATAAAGGAAGGAAAATCATGTCAGAACAAAACAAAACGTTGGTGCGCCGTGTCTTCGACGAAGTTTACAATGCGGGGAATCTGGCTGCTGTCGACCAGCTTGCCGCGAGCGATTTCGTCATTTATATGCCGTCTCAGGAAATCCGCGGTCGCGCAGGTACCAAGCAGTACGTCTCCGCGTTACGCACCGGCTTTCCCGACATCCACTTCGCGATTGAAGACCAGGTCTCCGAAGGGGATCGGGTTGTTACGCGTTGGATCGCCAGCGGCACGCACACCGGCGACTTCCAGGGCATTCCGCCTACCGGCAAACAGGTTCGCCTGACCGGAACCGACATTGACCGCATCGCCAACGGTAAGGCGGTGGAATGCTGGAGCCATGTGGACGAGCTGGGCATGATGCAGCAGCTAGGCGTTATCCCTACCCCTGAACCCGCCGCAGACTAAAGATGTAACGAATGGCTGCTCCCCGTGGGTGCTTGCGAGTACCCACGGGGAACTATCTGTAAGTGCGAACGTGATCTGGTCCACATGGGTCCGCCCAGACGGGGTGGAGTAACGGAGTTTGCAAGAACCTATTGCTGGCGCGTTCTCATAAATCAGCCACACTTCACTCAAACACGTGGTCCAGGGATCAATTCTCTTCATCTCCGCGGATGCCGTCTATGGCGCGACGAATTTGTATAGCGAGGCTCTCCATCTCAAGCTCTGTTAAATCCAGAACACCATTGTCTGTGCGCAGTGCTTCACCCTGCTGCTTCAAAAAGGGCACGCCAGGCGGCAACGGCGCGACATGCCAGTGGACATGGCTGTTACCCTGCTGGCTGCCCAACGATAGCAGGTAGACGCGCTCGGTTGGCACAACCTGGCGGACCGCTTCTGCCACCCGATAAATCACCGTCTGTAGCTGTAGGTAGGCGGGCTGGGAGAAGTCGCCTGTTACCTGTTCGCGATGCTCAACAGGTGCCACAAGAGTATAACCATACAGCGTTGGGTATTTGTTGAGAAACACCACGGCATGGTCGTCCCGGCAAACGACGTGATGCGAATAGTCGGGATTGCCGCTAAGCATCTCGCAGATAAAGCAGGGGCCGGTAGTAACGCGTTCAATATAACCTTGTTCATCAAAAGGCTTCGTTCGCGACATATTCCCTCCTGAATAGGATGCGACTTCGCCTAGAGAATGTAACCTGCGCTGGATAAAAATGCTCCCCGCAACTTCTACGATTTGTGTACGCCTCCACGCCGATGTGGAGCGAGCTTACGTGCTGTTCCTGACGCGCAGATGTGGAAAAAGCAGTACTTCGCGGATGCTCGTTTTATCCGTGAACAGCATCGCCAGACGGTCAATCCCGGTGCCAAACCCTCCGTTGGGCGGCATACCGTAGCGCATTGCCTGCAGGTAATCGGCGTCTACAGGGTGCGCGTCTTCGTCGTCTTCCTGATACAGTCGCTGCATCTCCTCAAAGCGGGCCAACTGATCCAGCGGATCATTTAATTCGGTGAAAGCGTTGCCCATCTCCATAGCGCCGATGAAATATTCGAAGCGCTCGACGTGTCGTGGGTCGTCCGGCAGGCGCTTGGCCAGTGGCGAAATGTCGCGCGGATACTGTGTGATGAAGGTGGGTTGAATCAGCAATGGCTCGACATACTCACCCAGCAGATGATCTACCAGCTTGCCCCACGTCGCTCCAGCCGGTGGATTCCCTCTCGCCTCGCGAATTGCGGCTGCCAGCCCTTCAGCTGTCGGATACTCTTCGTAATCAATTTCGACAAACTGGCGGATGGCATCGCGCAGCGTGATTCTTTGCCAGGGAGCAGACAGGTCGATCGTATGGCCCTGGTACGAGATAGTCGTGCTGCCCGTAAGTTCTTCGGCTGCGTATGCGATCATCTTCTCCGTGAACGCCATCACATCGTGATAATCCCAGTACGCTGCGTAGAATTCTAGCTGGGTGAACTCGGGATTGTGCGTAGCGTCTACCCCTTCGTTACGAAAATCCCGCCCGATCTCGTAAACACGCTCGAGTCCGCCAACCAGCAGCCGCTTCAGATAAAGTTCAAATGAGATCCGCAGGTAGAGATCCTGCTTGAGCTGATTGTGGTGCGTGACGAACGGGCGCGCAGCAGCGCCCCCATAAATTGGCTGCATGACCGGCGTTTCCACCTCAAGGAAGCCGTGCTCGTCGAGAAAACGACGCAGGATTGAAACCAGGCGCGCGCGCGTTCGGAATATGTCACGGACTTCAGGGTTGACCGCAAGATCCGCGTAACGCTGGCGGAAACGTTCTTCCACGTCAGCGAATGCACTGTAGCGGACCACCTCGCCGTCAACTTCCTGTTCTTTTGCGACGGGTAACGGACTGAGCGCCTTGCTCAATAACTCCCAGCTGTGCACTCGAATGCTGATCTCGCCCATTCTCGTGCGAAAAACAATTCCACTCGCCTGTACAAAGTCACCCAGATCAAGCAACTTGCGAAAACGGCGGTGCTCTTCGTCACCTATCTCAGCTCGTCTCAGAAACAACTGAATGCGGCCGTCGCCGTCCTCGACATCGGCGAATACGGTCTTGCCCATGTCGCGAATGCTTACCAGGCGTCCAGCAACAGTTAATTCAATCTCCTGACCATCCTCTTTTTCGCCGTCTGCCGCCTCTGCCTCAGCAAAAGCGCGCAAAGCCTCGGCTGTCGTGTGCGTTCGCCCGGCGCGAAGCGGATAAGGCTCTACACCCTCGTCACGCAACTGTTGCAGTTTGATAAGCCTCTGTTGCTCGAGTTGTGTTGGCTCCCAGACGCCTTCATGTTGCGTTGACTCGTCAGCACTCATCTATTACTCCCGGAAAAAAAGAGCCCGTGCAGTGCACGGGCCGTGACGCTTAATTCAGGCCGCGCTCAATTAATCACTACTCAATTTTGGTGATGCGGAAGTTTATTAAGCCGTTCGGCGCATTCACCCGGACGACATCGCCGACCCTGGAACCCAGAAGCGCCTTTCCTAAAGGGCTTTCGTTTGAAATGCGCCCTGCCGCCGGATCCGCTTCCGCCGCGCCGACCAGGTGATAGCGCTCTTCTTCATCGTAATCCTCTTCGACAATCGTAATCTTATCGCCGACTCTCACTCGTTCATGAGGGCCATTTTCTTCGATCAACTGGTAGTTGCCGAGGATCTCCTCAAGCTCGATGATTCG
>JAICPS010000173.1 GCA_025929715.1 Anaerolineae bacterium
GGAATGTGCAACGAATTATCGTCCTAACCGAGAATGGAATTGAAGAACAAGGAACGCATGAGGCCTTGATGGCGAGAGGCGGTGCTTATGCGAGTCTGTACAACATGCAGTTGGTGATATAGGAGCGGGCCAGGACGCGGTGTTTCCATTTAATGACTCTGATCTGATTTCTTCTTGGCCGGGAAATTGGCAAATTGGACCTGGTCTTTCAAAAGGTTCCCATTATTTTCGGGTCCGGCCCAACGCCGGAAAAGATCGATCGCAAGCTCGATTTCAAACATATCCAGTATGCGGTTGACGGTCTGATCGATAATCTCTTGTATCGACTGCGGTCGATGGTAAAAGGCGGGTACCGGCGGCAGAACGATGGCGCCCATTTCTGTGACCTGCACCATATGTCGCAAATGGCCCAGATGAAGGGGCGTTTCTCTGGCGACTAACACCAGGCGTCGCCGATCCTTCAACGTTACGTCCGCAGCGCGCAATAGCAAATTGTCGCTGTACGATAGGGCAATACCCGCCAAGGTTTTCATGGAGCAGGGCACAACGACCATACCCTGTGTACGAAAGGAACCGGAAGATATGGACGCCGCAATATCCTTGAAACGATACAGGTGATCGGCGAGCGCCTCCACCTGCTTTAGGGTGTAATCAGTTTCCAGCGCAATTGTCTGTCCCGCCGCGTTGCTCATCACGACGTGTGTCTCGACTTCTGGGACTTGCCGCAGAACCTGCAGCAGACGAATGCCGTAAATGACGCCGCTTGCACCGGAAATACCAACAACTAATTTCACGAGCTGCTCCTTTCTGCATTTTCATTGGCCGGACCGGGCGACGTTGCGATCAGTCATGCTGTGCGGCATTGAGTTGTTTTAGCACGTCTTCTGCCCTCAGCGGCAGGTCATAAAGTCGCGCGCCCGTGGCCTGGGCCAGCGCGTTGGCAATCGCCGGCGCTACCACAGGAATGGTGCTCTCGGCAATTCCGTGCAGTTCTGCGTCGCCGGCAGGGTCTTCCATCTCGGCCGTGCTTATATTATCAGGTAGGTCAAGAATAGATGGAATCAGGTAATCCCCTAGATTGGCGTTCACGATCTGGCCCTGGTCAAAAATGATCTCCTCAAACAGGGCCAACCCCAGGCCCATGATCACGTTGCCCTCCGTCTGCAGCGAGGCCATAGTGGGATTAATTACCTGTCCGGCATAGGTCGCCGCGTGTAGTTCCGTCACCTCGATTTTTCCGGTCTCGCGGTCCACCTCTACCTCGGCGAGGCCAACGCCCTGGTGCCAGTGGACCGAGCCCACACCGCGATAGGTCTGCGGATCAAGGCCCCCTTTGGTCGTAAAGTCGCCTTCGCCCACCACGACGCTGGCCTTGGCACGCGACAGCACCTCCTCCCAGGTCAGCTGGCTCGCCGGCGCGCCGCGCACGCCAACCCGCCCATCTTGCAGATCGAGATCGTGAGGATTGGCTTCCAGAAGGTCTGCAGCCAACTGCCTGATCTTCTCGTGCAGGTCGTGCGCCGCCAGGTTCAAAGCGTTGCCCATCGAGAACGTAGAGCGACTTGAATTGGTAGCCATGTCGAAAGGTGTAATCGCCGTGTCGGGATCGACGATGCGTATCCTTTCCAGTGGCAAACCGAGCGCATCGGCGGCAATCTGGCTCAATACAACCTTGCTTCCCTGTCCCAACTCCACAGTGCTTGCCAGCAGCGTGCAGGCGCCGTCCGCTTCAAAGCGAATCTTTGCTTTCGACGTAGAAGGCGTGGTGGTGCTTTTAATCGTAACCGCCAGTCCGCGCCCCCGGCAGGTTCCCTCGCGCGCCCACGCCGGCCGGCGCCATTGCCCGCGGCTGGCGACCTCCTGCAGCATCTCTCCATAGTGCAGCCCGTGCATCGTCTCTCCCGTGATAAAGGTGTCGCCGTCTTTCAGAACGTTTTGCAGCCGAAAGGTCAGCGCGTCGATACCCATCTCGGCGGCGATAAGATCGATTTGCGATTCTCCGGCCCAGGTTACTTCCAGAACCGCCGGTGCGCGATAAGAGCCGGCCGGCGGCGTGTTCGTGTAAACGGCGTAAGAATCGGCCCAGGCGTGGTCGAGCCGGTAAGGGCCGAAGCAGGTAATGGCGCCATTTCTGGCCACAATAGGGCTGGTGTCGCTGTAGGCGCCG
Organism: Anaerolineae bacterium; assembly: GCA_025929715.1. Taxonomy (GTDB): domain Bacteria; phylum Chloroflexota; class Anaerolineae; order Promineifilales; family Promineifilaceae; genus JAAYYY01. The sequence goes on from JAICPS010000173.1 coordinate 2,168, forward strand.
GCATTCCAATACAGCTCAGCCTGGCGCGCAAGCAGGCTACCGTCTGCGCGTACCCCCGTGCGCAGCTTGAGCGTCGCCGCGTGCTTGGTGACCTGGGTGAAAGATTCTGCGCGCGTCAGGACCAGCTTGACCGGCCGTCCGCCGGTCTTCCAGGCCAGCGCCGCCGTAATGGCCTCTAGCTTGACGTGCGACTTGGCACCGAAGCCGCCGCCCACGGGCGCCGTAATGATGCGCACCTGCTCTGGTTCAAGGTGGAAAATGCCGGCGATACGCCGTCGCACGGTGTATGGCGCCTGTGTTGCGGACCAGATAGTCAGCCGGTCGTCGCCCACCTGAGCGATTGCCACGTGAGGCTCCAGCGCGGCGTGGTGCAACGCCGGGGTGAAGAAGGTGTGCTCAAAGACACGATCGGCCTGCCGGAATCCCTCCTCGACGTCGCCAAAGCGCAGGCTTACACTTTGGAAAACATTGCTGTTTTCCACACCATGCACGTGAATACGTGACGGGCCCGGGTAACGCTTCACCTGACCTTCATGTACAAGTGGCGCCCCGTCACGCGCCGCCTCGCCAACCTCGAAGACGGAGGGTAATTCCTCATATTCAACTGTTATTAGTTCCAACGCCTCTTCGGCAATTTCTGGGTCGGTGGCTGCGACCGCTGCGATTGGCTCGCCTACGTAACGCGCTTTGTCCATCGCCAGAATCTGATGATCTTTCAGAATTGAGCCGTAATAAGGGTCGAGATCGCCGTCTGGCCCCAGGTCCGCGCGGCTCAATACGGCGACGACACCCGGCAGCGCTTCCGCCGCCGAGACGTCAACGCTGGCGATGCGCGCGTGTGGATAGGGACTGCGCAATACCTTGCCGTGCAACATGCCGGGCAGCGTCTTGTTGATCAGAAATGGCACTGTTCCACGAACCCGTTCAGCCGCGTCAGGCATGGGCAGTGATTGTCCAACATACATAGGGTTACCTTGGCGACCTATAGGCAGAATTCATCCGTTGTGAACATAGCGGAACGTACGCAGGTAAGGCCGCCGCTTCACTAGGCGCAACAGGTCGTCAAACAGCGGCAGGCGCTCTGCGGCCGGGGGATGATCGGCCAGGCGAACGTAGAGCGGCTCCATATTGTCGATAATTAGAGAAGGTACACCTCTGATACCCAGATTTTGCCCGCTTGTATGATCCGATTGCAGGCGGTCACGGCCCGCCTGCGATTGCCACGCCTGCTCGAACGCTTTCATATCTAGATCGGCGCGCCGGGCCACGTCCAGAATTACCTGCGAGTCGGACATCACTTTTTTTTCGTCGTGTTTGGCGAAGAACAACAGCAAGTGAAAACGTCTGAACGCAGCCTCGCCCTGCAAGGATGCTGCATAGGAGGCGAGGAAGGCGCGTAACATGCGCATGGCAAAGGGACCTTGCTCGACCAGATCGTATTCGACCGGTTGTTCCCAGATCTTCCAGCCATCGATAGGGGCGTTTAGCTGCTCCAGAGAGAAATAGCGCCAGTTGATCTGCAGGTCTGGTCGTCGTTGCTCAGCCTCCATCAAGACGCGCGTGAGGCGATTACAGAATGGACAGCGATAGTCGAAATAGAGCGTGACCTGTGTGGGCGCTTCTACCATAATGACCAACTGATATTGTTGCGCACTTTTTAGCTTCCTATTTGACTAATTCATCCGAAATATATTGTGCCCAGAGGTGCCAGGGTTCGAAAACCTGACACATCTTCAGTAATTAGTTTTTCGTCCGATGGCAATGCCATCGCGCAGAGGCAAGATGGTTGCCTCCATCTCGCCAGCGACACGCCGATTCCATTCTAGAATACCCTGTACCCGCGGCGCAGGATTAGGCATAATTACTTGGGCATCGACCAGCACATTGTCGGCAACCAGTAAGCCGGCCGGCTGCAACAGGGAAAGACAGATCTCGTAAAGCTGCGGCGCCTCTTCTGCCCGGCTCAAGTTGCGTAGAATATCTACAAAGATAAAGTCAAAGCGGTCTTCGAGCGGCGGCAGAACGGCAAAGGCGTCGCCCTCGCGCACTTCTATGCGCTCTCCGTATCCGGCGCTAACGAAATTGGCCCGCGCCGTCGCGGCGCGCCCAGGGTCGCGTTCGATGGTCACGATGTGACCGTCATCCGGCGGCAGCGCGCGGGCCAACCAGAGCGTGGAGTAGCCCGTTGCCGTGCCAATCTCCAGGATGCGGCGGCTGTCGTTGATCTTAGCCAGGAGGTAAAGAAAGTGGCCTTCCAGCGGACCGACGATGGCCGCGGGTGGATCGTTTTCAATGGTCCGTTGTATCCTGGAGCGCTCAGGAGCCAGGCTCAACAAATAGCGTTCTATGGCTGCGTCGACAATCATGCCATCAGGGATCCCCTCTGTCTGGTCGCCTCCTCATCTGGCCAGATCTGCCGTGAAACGTAGACATAGCCATCCATAAGGCGGCGGGCTGTACGGCTGATTGTCACCCGCAAGCCGGCTTCGGACGTACCGGCCGTCGCCTCCACCGTCAAGCCCATCGTGCCCGCGGGATGGCCAATGCGTAGCGGGCCGCCCACCTTAAAGTCGGGGCCCACGACGGCGGCGACCACACTACCGGGCAATGTGGCGGCGGCCGCCAGGGCGATGGCCCCGGTCAGCGCGAAAGCGCCATGTGGCCGCTGCATGGACATGGTGCGCGCGACCAGATCGACGGCGCCGGCGGTCACTAAATGACCCGCGCTGCTCGTGTAGGTGGCGGATGGGGCCACGGCGGTTACTTTCGGGACGGCCGGGCTCCGTAGTGTTGCCAGCGAGGCATCTTCCACCAGCCCCATCATTACCGCGGCCTGGCTGCGGATCTGCTCGAAGAGCGCCAGGACTCCGGGCTGTGACTCCAATTCGGCCAACGTTTCGGTCGCCGTCAGGCCGGCATCGTGGGCGCGGAAAAAGACGGCCGGATTGCCGGCATCCACGAGAGAGACTTCCAACTCGCCCCAGCCGGGGATGGCCAGCCGGTCCGTGGGCCGGCCGGTCGGCAGCAAATGCCCGGTTACCGCGCCACCAGGATCGATGAAGGTGAGCCCGATGCTTGCTCCGCTGCCCGGCGCTCCGGCGATAATACAGTCGCCGTCTACGGCGGCGCAGCCATCGATCACCGGAACAGCAGCCTCGATAATCTTGCGCGTATTGGTGTTAAAGATGCGCACGATGGTGACCGGCTCCTGCACGGGTACCAGGCCCTCGTCGATGGCAAAAGGTCCGACGGCTGAAGAAATGTTGCCGCAATTGCCACAATAATCGACCAGCGGGTTGTCAATACTGACCTGGCCGAAGGTGTAGTTGACGTCGATGTCGGGATCACCGGCCGGAGCAACGATCGCCGCCTTGCTGGTAAGCGCGTTTGCGCCACCAAGGCCGTTGATCTGGCGCGCGTCGGGGCTGCCAAACGCTGCAAGCAGCACACGGTCGCGGGTCGCCGCATCTGCAGGCAGATCCTTCGCGTGAAAAAACACGCCCTTGCTGGTGCCACCGCGCATCACGACACAGCGAATTCGCCTTTGTGGTTTCATCTCTTGCATCCTGGCGGCGCGTCCATCTTGTACATCAGGTTACGCCGTTCTCGGCCTTAAGATCTGCTCCAACCCCTCAAACGGCTTCAGGTCGGCCGTGTCAGCCCGCTGCACCACCTCTTCGGGCACGGCGCAGGGCGTGGGATAGAAGGTCGGCGGCGCCGGCTTGGTGAGATCGAGGATCATTTTGGTAGCCATCACTTTCTTGTGCCGATCTTCTGACCGTTCGTCGCGATCGATGTCGTAGTTATTGGGCGACAGGTGGCCGTCGAGGGCGAAGGGGATGATGGCCAGATCGCGGTCTGCCTGAAAACGGGTGCACATGCACCAGAGCACCTCTTCTTCGTTGAAGACGTCCACGTCGTCGTCCACGACGAAGACGTGCTTCACCAGCGGATCGACGGCGAAGGCGGCAAAGGCGACCTGCTTGGGCTCGCCGTCGCGCGCCTTCTTCATTGAGATGTAAGCGTGGCCCCGGCCCATACCGGAGACGGGCAGGTTGACCATGGTCACCGTGGGGATCACCTCCCGCACGCGCCGGAAGAGGCTGCCCATACGCGGCAGCGCGCCCAGGCAGGTGTGTTCGGTGTGCGCGTTAAAAACTGTCTGGTAGATGGCGTCGCGACGCATGGTAATGGCCGTAACTTTTAACCAGGGCATCAATCCCACGCCGGTGTAGAAGCGGGGATACTCGCCAAACGGCCCTTCGTGACGCAGTTTTTCAGGATCGGTGTCGAGCACGCCTTCGATGACGATTTCGGCGCGGGCGGGCACCAGCAGATCGACGGTCTCGCCTTGCACAACCTCCAGTGGTTCGCCTAACAGGCCGCCGGCGACCTCAAGCTCGCCGCCGATGCCGCCGAGCTTGGAGACCCCGGCCATCGGCCAGGCGGGATGGTGGCCGACAGCAATGGCGACTTCCATGGGCTGACCCATTTCACGATAGCGGCGCAGCACGTAGCTGCCATGATGAGCCGGGTTGCTCATGAAGCCCAGCTCGTCCTTTGCCTGCAACTCGTGGCGATAGATGCCGGCATTTTGTTTGCCAGTGTCCGGATCCTTTACAATGGCAGGACCGGCATCGACGTAGTAACCCGAATCCAGCTCATTGTGCCAGACGATTGGCAGTTTGCGCAGGTCGACCTGGTCACCAGTCCACACAACTTCTTTGACGGGCGCCTCGCCACGGTCCACTTCTTTCGGCGCGGTAAAGTTGCCCTCGCGCCGCGCATATTCCGGCACCATGTTCTTGACGTTCGTTTCGATAGCCAGCGCCAACCGCTCGTAGCTGCCGGCCAGATTAATAAGTACCGGCAGATTCGAACCCTTGACGTTGCAAAATAAAACTGCGGGAAAACCGTTTTGCTCGCGGCGCAGCTTCTCGACCATGGCCGTGATCTCCCATTTGGGATCGACCTCCTTGTCCACGATTTTCAAGTGGTCCGGATAGCGCTCTTGTAATTGCTGTAGATAGGTTCGTAGGTCCTTCGACATTTGTTTTCCCTCCATACAAATAATAAAAGTGTAGGTGACCGGCACTTCCAAAGTGCCGGTCACCTCGAAAGCGGTCACCTCGCATCACGGCGCCTCGGCCAATCCGAGGTCCACATAGACGCCAACCCCGCTCTCACGCGCTTTGCGATACACATGCTGGGCGCAGATGACGTCCTGAACGGCCAGCCCGGCGCTATCGAAAAGCGTGATTTCATCCTGTGCAACCCGTCCCGGTTTTTGACCTAACAGTACTTCGCCAATTTCGCCTGCAATCTCGTCTGCGCTTACTACCCCCGCTTTGATTGCCGTGCTGAACTTCCCGTCGGCCCGCGCGACTTCCTCAGAATCACCGTAGACGCGCGCGCCGGGAAAAACGCCGGCATCGATTTCGGTCTTGATACCCATGGCATTGATATGCGCGCCGTCCTTTATCCAATCACGAAAAAGGACCGGTTCTGGCGAATTAGTGGCGGTGACGATGATGTCGGCATTCTCTACTGCTGTGCGCGGATCGGCAACGGCTTCGAACGGCAGGCTCGTCGTCCCGGTCATGCGCCGGGCAAACTGCCGGCGCCGCTCGGCGTTGCGGCTGTAGACCAAAGCGCGTTCCAGAGTTGAGCACAGCTCGCAGATCGCCAGCATCGTAAAGCGCGCCTGCACGCCCGAGCCCAGAATGCCCACCGTGCGCGCGTCACGACGGGCACAATATTGGGTCGCCAGCCCGCCGCCGGCGCCGGTACGCACGCCGGTGATGTAAATGCTGTCAAAGATCGCTTGCGGAAAACCGTTCGTTGCATCGAACAGGATCAATAACGAACCCAGGTTCATGCCCGGCGGGTTTCGAGGATAGCGCGCCAGCACCTTCATGCCCATGGCGTCTGTGCTATCGACAAACCCGGCCAATAATTTCATCCAGCCATGATGTTTATCGACGCGCAGCCAGGCGCTCGGCGCGTTCCAGGCTTTCTTCTGAGCATGGTCAGTAAATGCAGTGCGCTGTAGCTCGATGCCTTCGGCGACTGATAGCAGCTCCTTTACCTGGGCCATGGTTAGAATGAGTGTTTTGCGTCCTGCGAAAGGATGTTCTTGCTCGGCCATCATCAAGCGGCCCGTTCCTCTGTGCCCATGACGTACAGCCCGCTATCAATTTCCGAAAGTATCTCACAGCCACTGTCCGTAACGGCTACGTCTTCCTCCGAACCGTAGGTAATTCCGTCGTCGCGCAGATATGCTTCCAACGACATGACCATACCCACCTGCAGCAGCTCTTCGCTGTCCATGCGCACGAACGGCGGTTCGCTGCCGTTGAGGCCGATTCCATGAAGCAGGTGCATGTACGGCGGGCCGGTGTAGTTA
>JAICPS010000297.1 GCA_025929715.1 Anaerolineae bacterium
AAAAGCATTACACAGAGCCACACAGAGCTTTGCACAGAGTTACACGGGGGCGTTTTTGCTCGAGACGACGCCTGGCCCAAGACCTTCACTGTGTTAGGCTGTTCAACCAATATGAAACGCACCCTTTACCTAATCGCGCTACAAGCGGTTCAAGCCCTTGTAATCCGTTCCAGTTGAATTTTTCCCTCTAATGCCAGCAGTTCTGCGTCGCCGGTAACTAGAATTGCGTCCAGCTCTGCCGCCGCGGATGCGGCAAAAGCATTCGCGTAGGAAATCGGGTATGCGGCTTTGTAGCGCGCGGCCGCTAATACGCGATGTTCATCAACCGGCACGAGGTTAATAGGCATACGCTTAACGCCGTCTACGATCCGCTCCGCTGTCGGAACTCCGCTCCGACCGCCCACAATGTAGAATACTTCACCAAGATTGATGACTGACAATAGTAAGTGAGCCTGACCGCCGGAGGCCTGATGAATTAACTCCTGAATCCGGCCTGCGGCTGGCTTTTCCTCATAGACTAGGGCGAGGATAGCCCAACTGTCCAGCAGATACCGATGGTTCACGCCTGCGCTCTCAAACGCTTGCGATCCCGTTCAATTTCCTTGCGATGTTCCGCCTCAAGATCGTCCAGCCAGTGTGTGTTCCTGGCCAGGCGACGCATTTCGTCAATTAACTTATCTATCTCGGCCCTGTCAAAGAGTGGTTGTAAGACAATACGCCCCTCTACCAGTTCCACCGCGAATTCCGTGCCCGGTTTCAAATCGAGCGCCTGTCTGATCTCCTTAGGAATAACGAGCTGGCCTTTTGCCGATAATTTCGTGATCATACCTTGCCTCCCCGGTTCGCCGCATCTGTCTTACTTTTCGCACAAACGTAAGACAATTTTATGCCGGTATTTGCCTAGCGTCAACCTGTTGTTCCACTGTGGCACTCTGTGAGGATCTCTGTGAAGCTCTGTGTAACCTCCCCCGCTACCCAAAAGCCGATTAGACTGACGGCGACCCCGGTCCGTAAGGCTCTCCGCTAAACAACTCGTCAAACTTAGCGGGTAACTGCGCCCTAATCTCGTCCAACTGCCCCGGCGAAACCGCCTCCTGCAACACGCCGATCACCACCCGCGCCTGCTCAATGGTCGCCGGCAGCCCCAGGTCCGAGCGCGCCGCCACCCGGTTATAAAACTCCTCCAGCGTATACCGCTCCGCCTCCTTGCGCCTGGAAAGATAATTCCGCAACTGCTTGGGAAGCTGCGCCGCGAGGTCATCGCGCTGGTCATCTGGCAGCCTCTCACCCAACGTCTCCAGAGTGGCCCTTACTGCCTTCAACGCCTCATCCCCACTCGCAATCCTGGCCTGCTCCTGCACCCGTCTCACAAATTCATCCGTTTGCATCAGCTATAACTCCCCACATGCCTCCCGTGCTCAGCCCTCAACGCATTCGCGGCCGCCGGAGCGCGCTCGTCTTTGGTGCGAATCCAAAGCAGCACGCCGCCGTCGTTGATACCCGCTCGAAACGCCTCGGCCACGTCCTGCGGCACGCCGTATTCTTGCAGCACGTTTGTCAGCGGCCCGGCCGCCGTGCCCGTCGACGCCGCCTGGGTGACCATCATCGTCGCCAGCTCGCCCCCTGCCAGCAGGTCGCCCGTGTCGCCCACGTGGACCGGCTGCTCGCCACCAAACAGCACTTCGAGCCCTCGCACCGTTTTCATCCCCAGCTTTTCCGTTTTTTCCACGTTCACGCGCTTCAGGTCGATGCCCAAGGTGTCCATATTCTGTTTCGCCGTCTCCTCCAGCGCCACGGCGTTCATTTCCTTTTCTTCGAACGCCTGGCCCAACAGCGCTTCCACCGCTTCATGCGCGTCGGCGTAATCGTCAAAGAGCGCAAATATCGTCTTCATAACCGGTCTCCCTATCTACTCCGTCTGTCCATGCCTTTACACTGCCGCCCCAAGTCTACGCGCTCACAGGGCGGTATACATGTGCCCGGTTACAGACGAGGGTTACAGCTTTTGATATATTCTCGTAGGACAAGATTCCATCTTATCCAACACCAGCGGGGATTCTTCGGCCTACCTCAGAATGACGTTGCGCTGAACTCTGCTGCAGGCCCCGCGTGCTCGCGAGCCTGCGGCCCCAGCGGCGCGGGGTCGGCGCCGGGATAAAGCACAAGATTCGGCGTGAGATCTGGCGCAAAAATCAGATCCACCCGATGCTGCTCGGCATAGTGATAAATGGCCTGCTCCGCCGGTCCCGGATTCGTCTCCAGCGTGATCCGAACGGTCGAGACCGGTAGCTGGGCCTGCAACGCTTTCAGCTCGCTAAACAACTGCCCCCAATCGACACAGCGCGTGGAAGGGCACGGCGGCAGATTCACACGCAGCAACACCACCTCCGCGGAAAGCTGCTCGGCGACCGGCAGCACGTGCGCCAGGGTCGATCGTAGCTGACCGGGTTCGTCAAACGGCACCAGAATTCTTTGGCTCATGATAGTTTTCCCCAACACACTATGAGTTTATACGAGAGGCACAAGCATCATAACCCCGCCTCCCTACCTCGCATGGTGCTGTCGTACCGTGGTGTCTGGTAAGAAAGTACTGGATCGGAGATGAGGACTGGCAACCGGCGACTGAGTTCCAATCTCGCGATCTCGCCCGAACGAAGGCGGTCAATCTCCCGTTCTCCAGTATTCTCGTACTACGAAAACCAGTACTTCCGGTACAGGCAAAAGCGCTCTATATCGCCTAATATTTTCTCAACCTCTTTCCTCTCTCATCTCTCCGGTGAGAGATTACAGAAACTCCGTCGCCTGACGGAGTTTTTGTTTTGAGGAGGAAGATTGACCGAACTTCGTTTGGGCGAGATTGGAGATTACACCGCCAATCTCTAATCGCCAATCTCCACTCGCCCAATCTCATCCCCATCCCAAACCGGCGCCACATACAGCGCAAAATTACCACCTTCAAGCGCTTGTCCCTCTTCTAAATCACGCACTGCGGGGCAGGTGAAGTTTACATTTGTTGCTGCCTCGCCCACGATCGCATTGGCCAGCGAATCCTCAAAGCTGCAGGCAACGCCCGTGTCCAGCGCCGCGCTGCGCTCGCAAACACGGACCACTTGCCACGCGCCGCCTTGTGGCGCGCCGCCGCCTTGTGGCGCGCCGGCCCCTGCTTCCGCCTGCAGCGAGAGCGTCATCTCCTGCTGTACCCGGCAGGCGGGGTCTACCTCTTCAAGCGCCAGCTCCACAAAGCCGCAATTGCGCAGCGGGCCAACCTCGCCATTGGCGCATGGCGCTGTCACAAAACTGCCCGTCGCCGGCACAAACACATCGCGCACCGCCACGTTATTGCCGTCCCAATCGGGGATAAAATCACACTGCGGCCGGTTGACCGGTTCGCCATTCTCGTCCGTCAGGTCGCTCGGCTCCCATACCTGCTCGCCCTCCGCGTCGAGCACCGGCGTGCCCTCGCACAGAAAACCCTCTTCATTAGAGATAAAGGCAAGCTCCACCTCTCGTCCCTCATCGGGAATATCCAGGTCCGTGATGTCAATCCATTGCGTGTCCAGGCCCGCAATATACTCGTCTACCCATCCCGTCTGGATACCCTGGAAGCGGCAGGAATAGTCGTGCGTCAGCGGCGACAGCTCGTGGTTGCTCAGCCGGTCCGTGCTCTGCACACAAAACGCCTGCTTGCTGCTGGTCATCTGCCCGCCGTTCTCCAGCGTGAACTCCCCATAATACCTGTAATGCACGTGATCGTGGCATGGCGCGAACACAAATACGCTCTCCTCGCCCGCCTGCGCAGCGCCCACGTGCAGCGCCGCGCCGCCAACGTTATAGACCGTCGCATCAAATTGCAGGAGCCGCCTCCAGCCGCTATCATTCACAGCCCCTTCCTCCAGCGCACAATCACCTGGCGCGACGTAGCGGTAGATGACACGATTCGTCTCCAGGTAATCGCCCAGAACCAGCAAATCCGGCGCTTCCTCGTTCGTCACCTCACCCATACGCACGCGATCCGCCAGCGCGTCATTCCATGCCACGCGTTGGAAACGCACGCCAGTCTCCAGCGCGCCGACGCGCGAGGCCAGTGCCTCAAGGCAATTCTGACGGTCGAAATCGTAGAAATACCAGGCATTCTGCGAGTCCACACTGTTCGGCGGGAAGCCCTCGTCGTTCAGGCACGCGCGGCCGGTGCGCTGCAGCAGCAGGTCGGGGTCCGCCGGCATCACAAAATACTCTTCCCACACGCCCCCCACCTCGCCCAGCTCCGGCTCCGACGCCGCCACCGACGCCGCGTCCGACAGCAGCATCGTGGTCATCGTGTAATTGACCATTACTAGCTCATGGCCCTGCACCGTGCGCCGCTGAGGTCCGCCCGAGTCCAGCGCAATCGACCACAATTCCGATTGGGGTAGCGGAAGCGGCCCCTTACCCGGCCAATTCGAATCGCGGAAATTCAGCCGCAATCGCGTCAGGTGCACTTGCCGCCGCGCCCGCGCCAGCCACTCCTCCTCAGACTGCGCCAGGAGCGCCTCGGCAACCCGCTCGCGCATCTCCGGCGGAAACTCATCCAGCAGCACTCCAACCTCACTGGACATTGTCACCCGCACCAACGCCCCCGGCACATTCTCCGGCGTTGCCACATCAGGCTGCCGCGTCGCCGTCGCAGGAGCTTCGGTCGCCGTCGCCTCTCCACTCTCTTCTGTCGCCTCTGCGCGCTCCGCCGTCGGCTCGTGCTCGTGCTGATGGCCATCCGCCGTCGCCGTCACCCGCGCCAATCCACCCCCGCCCGGCGCACTCGCGGGCTGCGCCTCAGTCGGCCGTCCGCCGTCCGTGGTCTGCGGCCCTCCATCGCTATCTGACCCCCCGTCATCCGTCTGCCCGCAGGCCACTACAAGAATAACCACGATGAAAAGAACTAAGCAGACATGTCTCATACCCAGAGAGTACCCGCCTGCCGGCACTTATGGCAAGAAACTGGCGGTCGATTCGTATGGTAGTCACATGATTGGCTAAGAACATTAGAGGAAAATTCAAGTTAAATATTAGCTACAGTAGCTTATTGAAATTAGTACTTGACTTTTTGAAGTATAAGGTCTAAACTGCGGTTATGGTGGAATAGAACAGTTGTTCTGAAAGAGTCCACGTGGGAAAGTCAAAGCCCATCAAAAATCAACAAAAATACAGTTCAAGACGAGGAGACCCAAAATGATCAAACAATTTGCCGGCGTAACCCTGTGGAGCGAAGACCATAACAACCTCCTGCCCTTCTATCGCGACATACTCGGCCTCAACGTGACCATGGAATCAGAGGGCAACGTGGCCTTTGGCGACGATTCGGAAGAGGCTCCGTGGTTCGGCCTGGGCACGCATAGCGAGGTGCGGGGCCGCAACAACGACCCCGCGCGCCACATGGTCGGCTTCATGAGCGACGACATCCACGCCGACTGGCAGCGCCTCAAAGATGCCGGCGTCGAGTTCATCGAGGATCCCACCGATTACGGCGACAGCATGTATATTGCCACCTTCAAAGATCCAGACGGCAATTTCGTGCAGTTGTTCCAGTATGGCGGATCGGAGCAATGACTTTCGTCGTTGCGCAAAAGTGAACCACTAAAGTCGTCAGTACGAAGGCTAAAAGACCTGGACCAACGACCAGCCCCCGTCCCTGTCCTCATTGCCGCCAAATTCTGGCCCCCGGTCCGATCCGCTCCGGCGCGCCGCACGGTACACTGATCAACGTAGGACGGTTTTCCAAATGTCCATCCACACACCAGCCGGTTCACGGACCCTGTTGTAAAGATTACCCATTCAAGGAAAACAAAATGTCATTTGAAGACAGAAACATCACAATGAACCGCGAAAGCACGTCAAACGGCGAAGCATTCGCCCCGATTCGCCCCAACGGCGGGCTTTCCGTTTCCGACCTGCGCGCACAGTTCGACGGGCAAGTGATCGCCCCCGGCGACCCCGGCTACGACGACGCGCGCACCATCTTCTACGGCGGCATC
>JAICPS010000084.1 GCA_025929715.1 Anaerolineae bacterium
CCGTCTGCCGGGCTTTCCTCTCAGCGAGCGCGGCAGAGAGCAGGCAGAGGCAGCAGCGCGACATCTGCGCTCGAAAGCAGTTCGGGCTATTTACGCAAGCCCGCAAAGGCGGACTCAGGAAACGGGAGAAATCCTCCAGTCAGGATTAGAGCAATCGCCGCCACTACATACTGAGCCGCTGATCGACGAGATCAAATCGAGGTTTGATGGCGTCACGCAACTAGAGATGGACGAGCGGAGCTGGAATTTCTACAACGAAGTGGAAGAGGATTTCGAGCAGCCGGCCGATATCCTGGCGCGCATGAGGAAATTCATTCAGCGGATTCGGCGCGATCATCATGGAGAGGAGATAGTGGCGGTTAGCCACGCCGATCCCATTGTATTCGTCTGGATGTGGGTACTGGAAATTCCCCCCCTGGCCGAGAATCGCCGGCTGCTCGACCAATACGGGCTGCGCGATGATTATCCGGCCAAAGCCTCTATATCCACGTTCCACTTTCAGACTGACGCGGAGGATGAGCGCCCAGCCTATTCTTACGTGCGCCCGTATTAGGGGGGTGGCTTGCAAGCCGGAGGGTTGCGCCACGATTGCTTGCCAACGTCGGTTGCCAAAGATATAGTTCAATTGGTTAGTGGCGCGACTGGACGAGTTCTTGGCCAGAGAGGAGGTGACGCATGGTAAGAACTGGTTCGGCGCGATTCCCATTTATTTACTATTTTGACTCAGGAGTGAAGAAAAGGAGCAGAAGATGAAGAAGAACAGACTCTTTATTCTCGCAGCGCTATTCAGCATGCTCGTGCTGGTCCTCGCGGCATGCGGCGGCGAGACTGGCGAGCCGACTGAAGCGCCGGTCGAGCCAACCGAGGAGACCATGGAGCCGACTGAGGAACCGATGGAGGAACCTACCGAGGAGCCCATGGAGGAGCCCACCGAGGAACCGATGGAGGAACCTACTGAGGAGGCAGGAGGTGAGACGACCCTCGGTACGGCCGAAAATCCCATCGTGATGTCGTTCGTTCCTTCTGGTGACACGCAGGATATCATCGTTAGTGGCGATGCGATCGCCGACATGATTACCGAGCGCACGGGATTGGAAATTGTATCCAACGTTGGAACCGATTTCGCTGCTGTCCGCGAAGCCATGGGCGCCGGACAGGCGCATATTGGCTGGTTGAACACCTTCAACTACGTGCTGGCTGCCGAAACCTATGGCGTGGAAGTGGCGCTGGTCACGGAGCGCTTTGGTCTGACGACGTATAACGGGCAAATTAACGTCAACGTCGACTCCGGCATTGAAGAGCTGGCCGATCTGGAAGGAAAGGTCATGTGCTGGGTTGATCCAAGCTCCACGTCGGGCTACATCATCCCGCGCATCATGCTGGCTGCAAACGGCATCAATCCTGATGAAGCTTTCGCGGAGCAGATTGAGGCCGGTTCGCACAACAATGTTATCATCCAGGTTTACAACGGCGAATGTGACGCGGGCGCAACGTTTGTCGACGCGCGTAGCGCCGTGGAAGAAGAGTTCCCCGACGTGAACGAAAGGGTCGAAGTCCTGGCGACGACCACGGACATTCCAAACGATAGCGTCGCCTTCATTGCGGATTTCCCTGAAGACATGCGCCAGCAGATCGTCGACGCGCTACTGGACATTGCCAGCACCGAGGAAGGCCAGGAAGCGTTGAATACGCTCTACAGCATCGAGGGCCTGCAGGAAGCTGATGACTCGTTTTACGATCCATTCCGTGCTGACCTGAGCGCGGCCGGAATTGACATCGAAGAACTGGCGGGCGGCGGCTGATCTGATGGTTTTTAGGTGAAATGGAGGGAGAGAAGACGTTGATTCTCTCCCTCTTTGATTATTGGGGCTTGGAGATTAGAGATTGGAGATTCATCCAATCTCGCCCGAACGAAGTTCGGTCAATCTCTAGTTACTGCTTCTGGAGGACCCCTTGCTGCGCATAGAGAATCTGACCAAGGTGTTCGAGGACGGTACGGTCGCCCTCAAAGATGTTTCCTTTGACGTCAAAGACGGCGAATTCCTGGTCATTATCGGCCTTTCGGGATCGGGAAAGTCGACGCTTCTGCGCTGCATTAACCGCCTCATCGAACCGACAGAAGGTCGGGTGATCTGGAATGACATCGATATCACCGCCGCTCGCGGGAAAGAGCTGCGGCGCATTCGCCGCCAGATTGGCATGATTTTCCAACAGTTCAATCTGGTGAGGCGCAGTTCGGTGATGACAAACGTACTGTCCGGCCGTTTGGGATACGCCAATCCGTGGCTGAGCCTGGGTCACCGTTTTTCCTCGGCCGATCGCAAACGAGCAATATCTGCGCTTGAGCGAGTGGGAATTGCCGAGAAGGCGGGCAACCGCGCCGACCAGCTTTCGGGTGGGCAGCAGCAACGTGTGGCCATTGCCCGCGCCTTGATGCAAGAGCCCAGGCTCATGCTGGCCGACGAGCCCGTCGCCAGCCTGGATCCCGTCCTCTCACACTCGATCATGCAGTACCTGGAGCTGCTGAACCGGCAGGACCGGATTACTGTAATATGTAGCCTTCATTTCCTGGACCTGGTACATCGCTACGCCACGCGCGTCGTAGGTTTGAAAGACGGGGAACTCGTGTTTGATGGTCCACCAAATGAGTTGTCACAGGCTCGCTTCGAAGAAGTTTACGGCGAAGAGGCGCAAATGGTGAGCGTTGGAGGGTATGCCGAATAGAGGCAGCGATAGAAGGAAGCAAGCAACAGAGCAATGCAGGACGGTGATCAGAGGGATTCCGAACGACCAGGGCGGTTAATAGCAGGCTGGGTGGCGGCGCTCGCCTCTCTTGTGGTTCCGGGCAGCGGACAGCTTCTTAGCGGTGAACGAAACCGCGGTCTGGCAATACTCGGCGGCGTCATTATTTTGACGGCGTTGGTTCTGTGGTGGCCGCTTCCGCTACTTCTGTTACCCATCGCTGCCATATGGCTCTGGAATGTTGTAGACGCCTATTTCCTGGCCTCCGGTCGCGAAATTGGTTTGGGCGTCCCCATTGTCCTGGCCGCACTAGTCATTTACGTCCTTGGCTTTAACGCCGTGGAATTTGAAGTAAGTCGGCTACAGGGGGTTTGGACATCGATCCGGCCATTCGTGGCATCACTTCTGGATCCCGAGCTTTTCACCTACGAAACTGAGGATCTAAGCGGGCTGGAGCCGATCCAGGTGCCCTGTGTGGAACCTTTACCGCCGCCGGCGCGCAACCCGACGACTGAACCCAACGTCATTATTTCAGTACCATGCGCCTCGATCGGCGACATGATCCAGGTAAGTGGTGAGGGCTTCTTCCCCGAATTTGAAGGAGAGCTGCGCTGGATCAATCCGATAGGCGACATTCAACGCCCGCTCGTCGACGGCGTGCCCGTTACGTTTGAAACCGACGAGGAGGGTCGCTTTGCGGTAACGATTGCTGTCCCCGCGGCGGTGCCTATATCGCAGCGCCCCGAGGAGGGCGAAACGCAGACCCACGCCGTTCGCGCCGAACAACACCGGCCGTTTGGTGAACCCATCCCCACTCAGACGTTGTCGTTGGTCATCGAAAAGATCGGCGAAACGATTGCCCTGGCGTTCATGGCAACGGTGGCGGGCGTGATTTTTGCCGTTCCGTTAAGTTTCCTAGCGGCGCGCAATTTGATGGGTGGGAATGCTCTGACGCGAGGCATCTACTACGTCGTGCGCACGATTATGAACGTGGTGCGTTCCATTGAGACGTTGATGTGGGCCATTATCTTTGCCGTGTGGGTCGGGCTTGGACCATTTGCGGGTACACTGGCATTATGGCTGCATACAGTTGCAGCTTTGGGTAAGCTATATTCTGAGTCAATCGAAAGCATTGACCCGGGTCCTATCGAGGCATTACGGGCCACGGGCGCCAATGGCCCTCAGACAGTCGTGTATGCTGTTCTGCCCCAGATTCTGCCTACGTTCACGTCGTTTACGCTTTACCGCTGGGATATCAACGTCCGGTTATCTACGGTTATCGGCCTGGTCAGCGATGCCGGGCTGGGATTCCTGGTAATCCAGTGGATCAGGTTGAATGATCTATCGTCAATGGCGACGGCGATCATCGCCATCGTCATCGTCGTCGCCGGACTGGATTTTGTGTCCAGTTGGGTGCGCGAACGGATTATCGCCGGTAGACCACTGATCGCCACCGAGCGGCCGACGCTCAACACAATTTTTCGACTCGCCGGAGTCGCCGGATTTATCCTACTACTGGTATGGTCCTGGCGTGTGGCTGAAATCGACCTGGACGAACTTGTGGCAGGCGCCGAAGACGGTTTGCGAATTACAAGCGCCTTTGCCGTCCCCGATCTTTTCGACACGCCACAGGAAGAGTTATCAGTCAGTGAACCACTGCCGATTCCCTGTGGCTCGGCTGATTTTGAGTCTCCCGAAGCCCTTGATCAGGCCGGTGACACGCGAATAGAGCTTACGCCTCCCTGTGGGAACGTAGGCGATGAGCTGCTCATCACGGCTGATGGGCTGCCCCCGCAGACGAACGTTTCTGTGCGCTGGCAATTTCCCGATGGCAGATTTCTGCGCATCGAGCGCGGCTGTTGTATGACCGATGCACAGGGTGCGTTGCAGCTCGAAACGACGATTAGTCCACTGTTGGAAAATCTCGAAGTGGACCCCAGCGTTGATACTGGCGGAGTGGGTATTGTGTGGGAAGAAACAGCCGGACGTATTCGGCTAAGCGATTCTTTTGAGACCGTCGTCGATCTCGCGATTGTCACGTTGCTGATGGCTCTGGTGGCGACAACGCTGGGTTCGCTATTCGCCATTCCGCTCAGCTTCTTTGCGGCGCGCAATATTACCGGCACCAGTGGGCTTGGCGGCACAATCTACTATGTCTTTCGCACGATATTCAACGTCGCTCGCTCCGTCGAACCGCTGATCCTGGTGCTTGTCGCGGCTGCCTGGGTGGGCGCCGGTCCCCTTGCAGGCATGCTGGCCCTGGCGCTCAATAACATACCCAATCTCGGCAAGCTATTTTCCGAAACGATTGAGGAGATCGACACCGGCCCCGTCGAGGCGCTCACGGCGACGGGCGCGAGCCGTCTTCAAGTGTTGGTCTATGCTATTGTGCCGCAACTCGTACCCCGCTTTCTAGCTTTTATTCTCTACCAGTGGGATATCAATATCCGCATGTCAACGGTTATTGGTTTCGTGGGCGGCGGCGGCATCGGGCAGCAGTTCCGTGTCTGGGTCAGCCTGAACCAGTATTCTGCTGCGGGCATGGCAACATGGGCCATCGTCGCCATCGTCTGGACAATGGACTATCTTAGCGCCAAGGCGCGAGAGGAGATTGTATAAAGGCATGCGGCCGGTCAGCGTGGTCGGAATCGGTCAGGCGCCGGTGCGCAAACAACATGCAGAAAGTCTGCGGCAGCTTGGGGCCAGGGTCGTGCGCCTGGCAATGGAAGACGCCGGTCTGGAAGAGATTGACGCGCTTTACCTGGCCAATATGCTCGGGGATGAGTTGCAGGGCCAAAAGCATCTGGCGGCGCTGGTGGCGGACGAAGCAGGACTAAGGGGTATTGAAGCGCTGGATCTGCGCGCCGCGACGGCGAGCGGGGCGGCGGCGCTGCGGGCGGGTTTCCTGGCCGTCGGCAGCGGAGCGGCAGAGCGCATCGTGGTTGCAGGGGTCGAAAAGATGAGCGCTCCAGGAGTTACACCGGCGTTGGCCAAAGCGCTGGACGCCGAGCGCGAAGTTCCCGACGGCGCGACGCTCGTCAGCCAGAACGCGCGGCTGATGGAAAGTTATGTGCACGAATATCGGCTTCCGGATGATGTACTGGCGCCCTTCGCGGTGAATGCTCACCAGAATGCCTGTAACAATCCCTACGCGATGTTTCACAAGCCAGAACTGACGACGGCGGACGTGATGTCTTCGCGCATAATCAGCGCGCCAATCCGTCTCTATGACTGCGCACCAATCAGCGAGGGGGCGGCGGCAGTCGTTCTTGTGCCGGCATCAGATGCGCAGAGCTATGGCGAGCACCCAGTCAGATTGCTGGGATCGGCCGTGGCAACCGAGCGTTTTCGCATAGCGGACCGGATCCAACCCCTACATCTGAAAGCGGCGCGGCTCTCGGTGCAGCGGGCGTTGTCTCAGGCAGGCAAAACGCTCGATGCCATAAGCTTTTTTGAAGCGCATGACGCCTTTACGATAATGACCTGCCTTTTGTTAGAGGCGGCCGGTTTTGCGGCGCCGGGTGAGGGGTGGAAACTGGCAGCGGAGGGTGAAATCGCGCTTGACGGACGACTGCCGATGAGCACCATGGGCGGTTTGAAGGCGCGAGGGCATCCGATTGGCGCTACGGCGCTTTATCAGGTGTGTGAGATCGTTTTGCAGCTGACGGGGCGCGCCGGTGAAAACCAGCTCGATAATCCGCGAATCGCCCTGATGCAGAGCGTCGGCGGCGTCGCTGTAACGGTGATTTCACACTTGTTCGGAGTGAGCGACTCTGAGAACAGGCTGATATAATCGACTGATGAGTCTTACCTTGTGGAACCGTTCTAAATTGGTTCTACGACATAATGTTTCGTAAGCCATGGTTGCGAAATTGGCAAATCTGCCCCATCATTATGTTAGTGATAGGAATCTCCCATGAAGCCCGCGCCATTTAGTTATTTCGCGCCCGAATCCCTGAACGCAGCGCTGGAACTCGCTGCTGAGCATGGCTACGATGCAAAGTTGCTCGCCGGGGGACAAAGCCTGGTACCTGCGATGAATTTCCGGCTTGTGCAACCCACGGTGCTGATCGACTTGAACCAGGTGGACGAGCTGGCCTACGTGCGAGAGACAGAGCAACGGGGGCTACGCATCGGCGCTATGACGCGCCAGCGTTCCGTGGAGTGCGATCCGCTGGTGGCGGAAGTCTGTCCCCTGCTGGCAGAAGTGATGCCGCACATCGCACATCCACAGATTCGCAATCGGGGCACGATAGGCGGCAGCCTGGTTCACTCGGATCCGGCCGCTGAGCTGCCAGTGGTAGCCGTCGCGCTGGACGCCACGTTAACGGTTCGCAGCAACAGCGGGCAGCGGCGCGTGCCGGCGTTGGACTTTTTCCAGAGCCTTTTCACGGTTGACGTGGCGGCGGGCGAAATGCTGGTGGAGGTTGAGTTCCCGCCCTGGAGCGCGCGAACGGGGTATGCCTTTCAGGAAGTGGCCCGCCGTCACGGGGATTATGCATTGGTTGGCGCAGCGGCGCTGGTGACTTTGGGTGAGGATGGGCTATGCGAGCGTGCTCGGCTGGTGTTTCTTAACGTGGGCGACGTTCCCATGGAAGCCAGGCATGCAGCCGGGATGTTGCGCGGGCAACGCCTGACTGAAGAATTGATCGAAGAAGCGCTGAACGTGGCGGCAGAAGAGGAGATCGATCCGGTTGCCGACATTCACGCGACGGTTGCCTACCAACGACACCTGGCGCGCGTGTTGGGCCGTCGCTGTTTGCAAGAGGCCGAGGCGCGGGCGCAACAAATAGTAGAAGGACGATAACCAATGCAGTCAGTCACGGTGACAGTCAACGGCCAACAATATCAGCGACAAATCGAGCCCCGGCTGCTTCTCAGCGATTTTATTCGTCACGAGCTTCGATTAACTGGCACGCACGTCGGCTGCGAGCATGGCGTTTGTGGCGCGTGTACCATCCTGCTGGACGGTAACGCGGTGCGGTCCTGCCTTCTATTTGCGGTTCAGGTGGAGGGCTGCGAAATTACGACGGTGGAAGGGCTAGCGCCAGATCCCGAGGTACTGCATCCCCTGCAGCAAGCCTTTTGGGAAGCGCACGGATTGCAGTGCGGGTTCTGTACGGCCGGCATTCTGATGACGCTGATACCGTTTCTGGAGGAAAACCCAAATCCTGACGAGCCGCAGATTCGCGCTGCAATTTCAGGAAATCTCTGCCGCTGTACCGGCTACCAACATATCGTCGATGCGGTGAAGATTGCCGCCGAAAAAACGCGAGCTGAACATGCATAAGGTCGAAAGTGGAGACGGGCCGCCAGGGAAGATGCTGGACGGCCCGGCGTCCTATGGCGTGCCCGAATCGCGATTGCGTCTGCTGGTAGCCGAGCTGCGCAGCGGGTCGCTGCCGCTGCTCGCCTACATTGAACGACTTGAGGCCCATTTCCAGGCAATAGAGCCGCAGGTGCGGGCATTTGTCGAGGAGCCGGATCGTTTTGCACGGCTACGCCGTGAGGCGCGCTTCTTGATGGACAGATATCTCGAGCCCGAAATGCGCCCGCCACTGTATGGTGTAGCGTTGGGCGTCAAGGACATCTTCCACGTCACAGGATTACCAACGCGAGCGGGTAGCAAGCTGCCTGTGGACGAGCTGCGCGGTGGAGAAGCGGCTGTGGTCACGGCGTTCAAGAAAGCCGGCGCGCTGGTGCTGGGCAAAACGGTGACCACGGAATTTGCCTATTTCGCGCCCGGACCAACGGGCAATCCATATAATCCGGCGCATACGCCGGGCGGCTCGAGCAGCGGGTCGGCGGCTGCTGTGGGCGCGGGTCTATGCCCGTTGGCATTGGGCACCCAGACAATTGGCTCGATTAATCGCCCTGCGGCCTTTTGTGGCGTTGTCGGGCTGAAGCCTAGCCGCGACAGAATTTCGCGTGAGGGCGTGATTGCGCTCTCACCGTCTCTTGATCACGTGGGTCTGTTCACGCGCGATCTGTTTAGCATGAACCTGGCAGCAAGCCTCGTGCTCGCAGAGTGGCAGCCGCCTATAGCGCGAAGGCGGGCTGTGCTGGGTATCCCCCGTGGGGCTTATCTGAAGCGGGCGTCACCGCCCGGTCTGGAGCATTTTGAGCGTACCTGTGAGGCGCTTGAACGCTCCGGTTTTCAGATTATGGACGTGCCGGCAATGGGCGACTTTGAGGAGATTGAAGCGCGCCATCGTGCATTGATGGCGGCTGAGGCGGCGCAGGTACACGAATCGTGGTTTGTGCGATTTGACCATTTGTACCATGCTAAAACTGCTGCCCTGCTGACGAGTGGCGCGATGGTACCGGACGAGGTCGTTTCGGCTGCGCGACAGGGCCGCATGCAACTGCGACGCGAATTGATGGGACTGATGGAAGCCCACGGAATCGATTTGTGGATTGCGCCTGCTGCGCCGGGAACGGCGCCTGTTGGCCTGGAGAGTACGGGCGATCCGGTCATGAATTTACCATGGACGCAGAGTGGGTTGCCATCTCTGACCATTCCGTCTGGTTTTGACGAGCAAGGATTACCTTTTGGACTACAGCTAATCGGCCGTTGGCGTGGCGATGAACGGTTGTTGAGCGAGGCGGAAGATGTCGCCGCTGCCCTGGACGGCCAAGAGCATTGAGATACGACTCTCTTATCTCCAAGTGGCTACTGGAGGCACAACATGTTTATCGTAAGACAGATTCTCGATAACAAAGGGTCTGACGTGTGGTCAGTGGGACCGCATGATTCCATCTATACGGCGCTGGAACTGATGGCTGAAAAGAATATAGGGGCAGTGCTCGTGATGGATGGCGAGAGATTGGTGGGCATATTCTCGGAGAGAGACTATGCGCGCAAGATTATTTTGCATGGAAAGGCTTCGCGTGACACACTCGTTAGCGAGGCAATGACCACGCGCGTGTTTGCCGTGCGACCAGACCAACCTGTGGGGGGCTGTATGGCGCTGATGACAGAGAAGCGCATCCGCCATCTGCCCGTGATGCGTGACAATCGCGTCGTCGGCGTTATTTCCATAGGAGACGTCGTGAAGGCGTTGATCATGCAACAGGAGAATACAATACAGCATCTCGAAGAGTACATTACCACCGGTCACCCGGAGATCAGCAAACTGCCGGAGAAAGCGGATGAGCTTGACGTGTAGCGAGGTTCGACGGGGCGCTTATTTTGATTCTGTCGTCCTGATGCAATTGCAGCGCGCCCTTGCCGAGTTGCCCGGAGTGGAGGATGCCGGTGTTGTCATGGCGACGGCTGCCAATCTGGATCTGCTGGCCGCAAGCGATCTGCTGACCGACGAGGCGAGGGGGGCCGGCGCCGACGATCTTTTGATTGCCGTAAGGGCGGAAGACGAGCTCCAGGCTACGGCGGCCCTGGAGCAGGTCGACGCGCTGTTGAAGCAGCGGCGCAGCCGCGCGAGCCGGAGCTTCCAACCGCGCAGCCTGCCATCGGCGATCAAGACGCTGCCTCAGGCGGATTGGGTGCTCATTTCTGTTCCAGGTCGCTACGCCGCGGGAGTGGCGAGAGAGGCGCTTGAGCACGGTAAACATACCTTTCTCTACAGTGACAACGTAGACATGAAAGACGAGATAGAACTGAAGGATCTGGCTCATGAGAAGGGCCTGCTGTTGATGGGCCCAGATTGTGGCACTGCGATCATCAATGGCGTTGGCCTGGGCTTTGCCAATCGCACACGGCGGGGCTCAATCGGGCTGGTCGCTGCTTCGGGCACCGGCCTGCAAGCCATCTCTAGCTACATTCACAACCAGGGGGCCGGCATTTCACAGGCGATTGGCACCGGTGGGCGCGACCTGTCGCCGGAGGTGGGTGGGATGACGTCGATGCAGGCCATGGACTTGTTGGGACGTGACCCGCAAACTAAGGCGATCGTTCTCGTCTCCAAGCCGCCGGCAGCAAAAGTAGCCACACGCGTTCTAGCTGCGGCGCGCGCCGTAGATAAGCCTGTGGTCGTGTATTTCATGGGCCAGCCGGTGACGGCGCGCAGAATCGGGAACGTACTCTTTGCTATTAACCTGCTTGACGCGGCGGAACTGGCTGTCGGCGTGGTGGGCAACGGCGAGCCAGAGGTAGAACAAGGTTCCAGTTTTGCGGATTTGGCGTCTAAATGTGTGCGTGGGCTCTTTTCTGGAGGAACGCTGGCTTACGAAGTGATGTTGGGGCTCCAGAACCAGATTTCGCCCATGTTCAGCAACGTCCCGTTACGGGAAGAGCAACGGTTGGCCAATCCGCTGCGCAGCCAGGGTCACGCGATATTGGACCTGGGCGCCGACGAGTTTACACAGGGACGGCTGCATCCCATGATGGACAACACATTGCGATTGCGCCGTCTCCGACAGGAAGCGGCCGACCCCGACGTGGGATTGATCGTTCTCGACGTGGTGTTAGGCGAGGGCGCTCACGCCGATCCGGCGTCGGAGCTGGCGCCGGTAGTAACGGAGGTAATCGGGGATCACGACGTCGACGTCGCGATCTTTTTGGTAGGCACCGAGGATGATCCTCAAGATCTTGCGCGACAGAAAAAACAGCTGGAGAAAGCAGGGGCCAGGCTCTTTGATAGCACCGTGGATCTTGTGGCTGCTATCGCCAAGAGTGCCGCTCCCAACTCTGGCACGGGCAAGATGCCGGCGGTTTCCCTCGAAACTTTCCGGCAGCCACTGGCGGCGATTAACGTGGGATTGGAGTCATTTTACGATAGCCTGACCAGCCAGGAAGTCGAGGCCGTCCACGTTTCTTGGCGTCCGCCTGCCGGTGGCAACGAGAAGATGATGGCTCTGCTGGCAAAACTAAAGAGCAGTTAACGACGGCTTAAGGGCTAAAGGGCTTAATTTCTTTAAGTTAAGGAGTTGATATGGAAGACAATAGCCGCCAGGATATTCGCCGGCTGTTAAGGACGTTTGGCGTGAAGGCAGACGAAGCATTGACCGACCACCTTTCGCGCAACCCGCGGGTGGAAAAGTTACGGGTTCGCATATCTCTACAAGATCTCACGGATTATGGCGGTTTAACGCCTGAGGGAGCGCTGGCGCTGGAGATTGAGGACGAGATCAGTGGGGCCGGATGAGCACAGAAAGTACCGGAGTGTCCCCAAGAAGGCGCGAAAAGGGCGTTGGCGACGATCATCAAGAACTTAAAAGGTTTGCTCCATTTGAACGTCGCATGCGCGACGAGCAACTACCCGAGATTGTCATCCGCACATTCAAACATTATTACCGGCAGCTGCTCGCTGGCCACACAGGCCTGATGCCTGAATCGAGTATCAGACCTGTCGAGCGCCTGCCTGACGCCAGCTCTTTTTCGGAGGAACTGGGCGAGAAGGGACAAAGCGTAATACAAAGGACCGTGCTGATGAAGCTTAATGGCGGGCTGGGTACCAGTATGGGCCTGGAACGGGCGAAATCGCTGTTGAGAATAAAGCGCGACCTCACCTTCCTGGACGTTATTGCGCGCCAGGCGCAGCA
>JAICPS010000251.1 GCA_025929715.1 Anaerolineae bacterium
GGCACCAAGAGCTACGTAATGCAGACCGAGGATGGGCAGATAAGGGAAACGCACAGTATCAGCGCGGGGCTGGATTATCCCAGTGTAGGACCCGAACACGCCTTGCTGCGCGATGAGGAAAGAGCGGGTTATACCTATGCTACGGACGAAGAGGCGCTTGCCGCTTTTCAAACTTTGTGCGAACTTGAAGGAATCATCCCCGCATTGGAGTCAGCGCATGCTGTCGCCGAGGCCGTCAAACGGGCGCCGAAGATGGGCCGGAACCAGATAATACTCGTCAATCTGTCGGGTCGGGGTGATAAGGACCTCAATACAGTGATCGGAGCGCTGGACCTCCACTGAACACTGGAACGCCGCCTGTCAGTTAGCTTCCGCCACACTAAGCTCAGTTGCGATTTTCTCGGCAAGCTCGGCCATCGCGCGCGAGGACCGCGCTGAGGGTTCCATGCGCACCATGGGCACACCCTGGCGCACCGCTTCTTGGAACGCCTCTGGCTCTGGTGGAATCACAGCAATGACGCTCACGGACATAATCGCACCTTCGTTCCAGCCGGCCTGACGCTCAAGACGGCCCATGGTCAGCTCATTCTCCAACTCTAAGCGGGTCATCGTGGTGCCCGATGGCACGCGGGCCACTGCAACGGTGGAAACACGGCTATCGAGCTGCCACGTCTTCAGCGTGCGCAGTTGCATGCGTGCAGATATCGCGGACAGCGATTCCGGCTCAGTGACCAACAAAATAACATCCGCAGCCCTCAGCGCACTAGCCACAGCGCCGTCAAGCAGCGATGGTAGATCTAATATGAGGAAATCTGACCCCAGCTCTAACGCATCGACAAGCGCGGCCATGTGTTCAGGAGTAAGGAGGTGCTCCGCGACCTGTTCCGGAGCCAGCAACACACGCAGACCGGAGACGTGGCGATGAACGCAACGGTCAACATCTGACCGGCTTAACGACTCCGCATCAGTTTCTAGCAGGCGTCCCAGGTTAGGCTCAGCCGGCAGGTTCAAATGGAAACGAATTGCCCCATGTCCCGAACGCAATTCGGCCAGCGTGACGGAATATTCACGCTGGACAAGAGCGGCGGCGAAGTTGACGGCAAGGCTCGTCACGCCAACGCCACCCTTGGCGCCGACAATGGCAATCGTCCTGGCCGATTGCGGTGTGCCGTACTGCGAGCGGACAAGCAACGCATTGATACGCGCGAGTAGCTCCTTTGGATTCACGGGCTTTGTCACGTAGTCGTCAGCGCCCGCCTCAAACCCGGCAAGTTTGTCTTCGATCCGTTCGAGGTTGCTCATCATAATAATCGGCATGCGGCTCGTATGCGCCTGTTCTCTTAGCCGCTGACATACTTCCGTTCCTTTCATAAACGGCATGGCAACGTCCAGCACGACGAGATCGGGCTTCACACTCTCGGCCAGCGATAATCCTTCTACGCCGTTCGTTGCGGCCTGGAAGGTGTAATTGGCGCGCTCCAGTAAGACGCCGATTACCTTGAGAAGGTTTGCGTCGTCATCGATCACCAGAATGCATGGCTTTTTGCCCGCCGTCATCGGTCCCTCCGCTGCAACTTTTTGTTGTGCTAGCTATGGATATTCTAGCTCAGGCGGGCGTGTAAGGAAACGAATTAGTTCCATTTACCCATCAGTGCTACGTCGTTAATCGAACCCGCGTTGGGAATGGCCTTTCGCCAGCGCCATTCGCCTATATCAGCCGCAAACAACTCTCCGTTGGATAGAATAGCGAACAGCGTATCGCCGCCGGCTATGAGACGCTCGACCATGTATCGCGACCAGGGCGCATCCAGTCCCTCATGAATCGCACGCCAGGTGCTTCCGCCATCATAGCTCTCTTCAACTCGTCCGTGGCGATCGACGCCGTCGGCCGGACCGAAGACGAGGTGTTCAGCATCTTCAGGATCGAGCCAAACCGCCCGGCAGTAACAGCGGTAAATAGGATTCCAACTTTTACCGCCATCACGCGATGCAAAAAGCCCTCCGCCTGTCGGCGCAACGACGAAATCGGCAGAATCGGGATGCACTTCGATCGAATGCACGTCTGAGTGGATCTGACCCCCGGCCGGACTATGCAGTCGTTTGCCGGCGCTTCCCGGAGCCAGCTGCCAGCTTGCGCCGATGTCGTCAGAGCGCAACACGGCGCCATCTTCTACCGCAGCGTACGCGCGACTGCCGTGAAACGCAAAGCCGCGAACGCAACCGGCTTCAGGTGAGTAGGGCAGACTCCAGCCGAAACGATCGCGCATTTCTTCCACCTCTGGACAGGCGTGCCATGATCTCGCGCCATCAACAGAATAAAAGATCGCGGCCGGTTCCGTTCCCGCGAATTCGTAATCCGACAACTGTGGATGGTAAGCAAGCCAGCGCACGTGCGGCACCTCTAGTCCGTCACTCGCCTCCTGCCAGCTCTCGCCCGCGTCGTCCGAGCGAAATATACCCTGGCGTGTTGCGGCAAGGACGACGCCTTCCCGCGCAATGATGCTGGTAATCTCCCTTTCCTCAAGCGTTCGCTTTCCAAACTTCCAGTCGCCGTCCACAGATCGGGCGATAGCCACGCCGTTGTTCGTTGCCGCGTATAGATGCACTTCTGCCTCCACGTACTCCCGTTTGGCGCCGATGACTCTATGTACTATTCAGAGTAACGCGCGTTCAATCCAGTCAAGCGCCCGACCATCGCGCACCATCGCCGGCGTAACCCGAATGACGAGCCACCCATATAATGCAGCCTCGTTGTATTTCTCGCAATCGCTTTCGAATCGTTCGGGATGTGCATGCCCTTTGCTGCGTCCCGTTTCGGTCTGCATCCAGATACCGCCCTCGATCTCGCATGCCACGAGTTTACCCACATTTTTCCAGCAGAAGTCGAAGCGCCATTGGCGATTGGCGTGAAAACGATACTCGCGGATTGGCTCCGGCAGCTGCGCCAGGCGAATCTGCTCGAGCAAAACCCTGTTCCAGTCGAGATGCGCCCCGTTCCTGCGCCGCAATCGCCGCCAGCGTGTCATACTGTGATTTTAGCACAGGTGTTCGACTGATGCGACGTTATCGACGGGTAAGTTCTCGCTTAGGGCTCTAGAATTCCGCAATAGCGAATGGCTGTTTCAGCGAGAATGCTGGCAAGGTCTACAACGGAATCGAGCGACACCCATTCTTCGGACGCATGCGCCCCCGCGCCGTGTGGTCCGATGACCACCGTTTCGATGCCTGCGTCGGCTAGCAGTGCCGAATCCATCCACGGCGTTTCACCGACGTGGGACGGAAAACGTCCGAGAAATTGCTCACCAGACTGGTCAACCGCCTGCACAATGGCCGCCTCCGGCGCAATTTCAAACGGCTTACGGACTAACAGGGTTTTCAGCGTGGCGACAAACGTGGGATCCTCTGCTGAGAGATGGTCAATGATCTCTTGCATCTCGGCCACAATCTCGGCCGCGCTTTCGCCCGGAACCGTGCGCCGCTCGATCTCCAGGCGGCAGCGGGCGGAATAGATGCTCAGTTCTGTGCCGCCCGCAATGGTCGCTGCGTGCAACGACGGAGGTCCCACCAGCGAATGTGCGGCGCGCCGTCGAAGCTCTTGTTCCAATCCGTCCAGTTCCTTTAGAAAGCGACCCATACGCATATTGGCGTCGATACCCAGGTCAAAACGGCTGCCGTGCGCGGCGCGGCCGACTGTTTCTACCTGCATCCAGATGAAGCCCTTGTGCGCCAGGCAGACCTGAAGAGAAGTTGGCTCGGTGACGATTGCACCATCGGTATGAAAGTGATTCAGCAGATCGGCTGTACCAATGCTGGCGTACTCTTCGTCGGCGACGGCGGCAATCAGCAAGTCGCCTCCCAGCGTCAGGCCGGCGTCAATCAGTGCCTTTGCTGCTCCGATTTGCGCCGCAAGGCTTCCCTTCATGTCATACGCCCCGCGACCGTAGAGTTTTCCGTCACGTACCTTCGCCGAAAAAGGATCCGACATGCCGTCCACGCCGACGGTATCGTAATGAGCATTTATCATAAGACTGCGCCCATCTCCGCCGGGCAACCGTCCCACGACGCTGATACGTCCGGGCTCTGGTTCGAGCGTGTGCACTTGCAGGCCAACCTGCTGCATGATGCCGCGCACATAAGCGCCGATTTCAGCTTCTCCTGGGGCGCCGGGAACCAGAGATGGATTGATGGAGTTAATACGAACGAGGGCGACCAGGAGGTCCTGAAGAAAGGGGCGGTCGATGGCAGGCGTCATCAGTCATCGAGGCGATTTGACAGACGAAACCCCGAGTGGGCAAAAGGAACAATGGCAGTGGTATTGGCTGGCGTTTCGGCGGGGGTATGATCTCGAATCCCGTGGCGGCCTATGACACAGTTGTTGGCTTCCACCTGATTATCCTATTGGAAGCGGGCGGGCGCACCAGAGGGGATTTCTGAGCCGCTTACATTTACCAACCTGCTCCTTTAGCACTCGGGGTTTGTCAAAACTACCTCTACCGGCATTATAATCCGTGTAAAAATACGTTGTCAATGCCGACAATCTTAAAGAATTTCGATGCCTCGAGAGATGTGATGGCGAGCAGCCGTCTTAATGCCATCAACCGAAAAATTACATTAGCAACTTTGACACAAGCGTCATTTCCGCTATAATCGATTGGCTTTACAGCAGCACGCTTCCGTAGCTCAATTGGCAGAGCAGGCGACTCTTAATCGTCTGGTTGAAGGTTCGAGTCCTTCCGGGAGCACTCTCCTCAGCGCTTACAGACGAAATTAAACAGGGTCGCCGCGGCGACCCTGTTCTGTAATTAACAGGACCCCTATGCCCACAGCAAGAAATATGGCCACCGGTGGCGCCACGCAGGCCACAAACGTTGTAAAGGAAACGGTTAAACGCACCCTTGGGTTGCTGGAGTTGGGTGCGAATGCAGTTGGGGTGCGACCCTTTAAGCAACTGCGGGTGCGCGTGGTCATCCTGCGCGACGAACAGGGCGCGCCACTGTGTGCTATGGACGACGTGCGAGCGTCGTGGGAAGAGGCGCAGCGTATCTTCTCCGTGCAGGCACACGTACGCCTCCTTGCAGCAGGGCCCCGGGTCGTCGTCGCCCCCGGTCCTTCGCCGTCGGCGGCGCTAAACGTTCACTGTGACGATGGGGCGTGGCAGGAGGATTTTGATCTGGCGGGCGATTATTTTCGACGTAATTGCGCGCAGACGTCCACCGGGAAATGGTTGGGTTATGCAGCACCGGTTACCGTGTTTATCGTGCGTGATATTTCCAATAAGGGTGGCTGCTCGCTTGGTCCCCTGACCAACTACGTGACGCTTGAAGCGCAGATGCTGAATCGGGCGCGCCATCGACTGCTGGCCCACGAGGTAGGTCATGCCTGCGGCTTGTGGCATTCTGACAAAAAAGAAAACCTGATGTTCCCAAAGGGGCCTGGCGACAAGCTTACGCGCTTCCAGGTGATGGTTTTGCGGAATTCGAGGCACGTGACAATCGTCTAGGCGGGTTCGGCAAGGGGCTCCCTGCCCCGGATCATAAAAACAGCGGTTCAACGTCGCGGAATGACCAGCCAGAGAATCAGGTACGGAATAAGTCCGGGCAGCCCACCTGGAATCAAGAGAATTAGAAAAATCAGGCGGAACCAGAACGCGCCAATTCCAAAAAAGGCGCCCAGCCCTCCGCATACGCCGGCAATCATGCCGTTTTGTCTTCGCAGCTTATTATCCTTCATCAAAAACGTACCTCCGTATTAACCCATACAGTCTTTCTGACTATACGACGGCCAGCACAATCGGGTTGCGAATACAGCCCGGACTACTCACTCAGTTGCTCGGCCAGCGCTTCTGCGCTGGTTACCGGCTGGCGACATACAAAGCGATGGCAGACATAGGCTGTGGCCCGCCCATCTCGGCGCTCTCTGTCGTTTAACAACGGTATCGACGTGCCATTCTCGCCCAAAGCAACAACCATATACGGTCGATAGTCAGCCCGCACTATCTGCAGCATTGCTTCCGTGTCTTCAGCGCCTGATTTTCCGGCAATGGCCACCTCTTTCGGCTCACCCAATATCAGCGTAGCTGCGTTGAGCCATTGAGCGAAACCAGTCGGGTATTGGGCCATCGCCCCACTCATGCTTGAAACAGAGTGCTCGGCAAGCTCCCAATGCGCGCCCTCGCCTGTATACAGGCTCAACAGCAGGAGCGCATGCGCCGCCATGGCGTTACCGCTAGGCACCGCGTTGTCCTGAACGTCTTTCGGCCGGTGGATCAATGCTTCATGATCGTCGGAAGTGTCGAAGAAGCCACCGTCTTGCTCGTCACGAAAACGCTCGACGACGATGTCCATGAGTTCACGCGCCCAGCTAAACCAGCGCTCGTCAAACACGGTCTGATAGAGCGCCAGTAAACCGTCGGCAAGATAGGCATAATCTTCAAGATAGGCGTTGTAATGGGCCTCGCTGCCGGCGCGCCAGGTACGCAAGAGCCGTCCCTCGTCGCCGCGCATTGTCTGGTAGAGAAAATGGGCGTTTTCAACCGCAACCTGCGAGTAGTCAACGCGCTGCAAGGCGCGGCCGGCTTCGGCAAAGGCGGCCATCATCAGGCCGTTCCAGGCGGTCAGCACCTTGTCATCCAGATGTGGCCGAGGCCGGCGCGAGCGCCGCTCGAACAGCGCGATCCGGGCGCGGTGGAGCGCCGCTTCCACATCCGTTGGCGATCGTGAGCTCTGCGAGGCGATCTCCTCGATCGTCCTGGCCGTATAGA
>JAICPS010000537.1 GCA_025929715.1 Anaerolineae bacterium
ATCACCGCTAGCAGCGCAGCGTCGCCCACAAACGCCCCGCGCCACGAGCCGGCCGCCCGCCAGTGGCCCAGCACATACGCGGCGACGACGACAAATAAATGAATCAGCACATCCCAGGTATTTAGAAAAGAGAGCCCGCCCAGCGCGACGACAGTGGTAGCGTATAACGGAACCCCAATCCGTCCAAGTAGTAGGCCACTCCGCGAAGCCACGCCGCGACCAATCGTAGAACGAGTTTGCAACTCGTTCAGCGGAACCAGCCACCACGCCAACGCTACCGCCAGGCTAAGAAACGCAAACGGCAGCGCCAAGACATGCGGATGCATATCGCCCAGTATGAAACTGAATCCTGGAAACTCGGCAATCGGCTCCAGCCCTTCTTCGGCAACGCCGGAAAGATGGTATTCGTGGATCACGCGCGACGAGCGCCACCACCACCAGAAACGAGGGCCCTCTGACCCGAACCCAGTGTCAGTGGCCGGTTCGCTGATGTCGCGCACGTCGAGCCAGGCCCAAAACGGCGGCGAGCCAACACCGTTAGCGTGCAGCAGCTCCAGCAGAATCTGCATATTGCCGGCCAGCGGAACAGCCAGTGCCGCGACGAGACCCAGCGCCAGCGCCCCACGCCGCGCCTCCAGCGAACGCCCGGCCGCGACCAGGTTATAGACCAGCCCAAAAGCGCCAACAGCAGCGCCCGCTGCCAGCCAGGCAATGCCCAAATTGAACGCTACCGGCTCGGCAACCAGGGCCACGCGGGCGATGACCGAAATCATCACATAGCCGAAATAGTAGTAACTAATGGCAAAGCCCGACAACCAGGGGTCCAGCGGCGGCATCTGCCCGCTGCGTGCGGACGCGTTGAGAAAGGCGAACTCCATTGGCTTTTCGGTGCCAGTAATCGCCGGATTCTGCGCGCGCACCCAGACCCAGAATAAAAAGATCAGCGCAAATACCAGCTCCGTGACCAGTATCTGACGCCGGTTTTCCCGCAGCCAGGCCAATATATCGGCTCCTGCCCTACGATAGGCGTAAAGCGACGCAACTGCAACAAGCAGCACCCCCAAAAGAACGCTACCCACGTGGTTAGCCAGAAATCCCATGCTACTCAAAATCCAGAACAGGTACGAGACCAGCAGCACCCCCAACATCTTGACGAAGGCGTAACCGCGATCCGGCAGCCGGCGCAGAACGTACAAACACAGCGGTGTCGCAGCCGCCCCCAAAATCATTAGCGCCGCCCACCAGCGCACCGCGGCAAACACATCCGACAAAGGCATCACCCCACCACCTCATAAATCTTAACATCGCCATTCTCAAACACCCGCCGTAGCATCCCTTGCGACGCCATCGCCTCAAATTTCTGCAGCCCTGCTGGCTGATAGTACAGCGCTTCTTGCGTCCCGACGTATATGTAGCTCACGTCGTAGTCGCGCATGATGTCCATGGCCTGGTCCGGGTCGGTGGTATTGTAGAGGAGTGCGACATCATTCATACGGCGGCGCACCATGTTGTTCGTCAGCGCCGCGCGCTGC
The DNA here is from genome assembly GCA_025929715.1 of Anaerolineae bacterium. Taxonomy (GTDB): domain Bacteria; phylum Chloroflexota; class Anaerolineae; order Promineifilales; family Promineifilaceae; genus JAAYYY01. The sequence goes on from JAICPS010000537.1 coordinate 1,533, forward strand.
TGCGTCTGGTGCCAATCCCAGCCGATGACAGTCGGAAGTCCCGTGTACATGGCCACACGGCTGGCAATGGAGCGATAAGCCTGCCCGACGTCAGGCGGGGCGGCCTCGACGACCACGGGCGAGCCAGAAATACTGCGCTGCATCCAGCGGAGCGCCTCGTACTCACCCTCAAGACTTACCGTGACGCTGCTGCCATCCAGGGCGGCATCCTGATAGCTGGTCGTGCGCATAAAAGCCATGCCGTCAAGTGTAGTAGGCGCCCGATCGCTCATGCGGACGTTCCAGCGAGCCGGAATCGCCAATAGGGGATAGAGCAGCGCGGCGCATACCAGCATTACGAGCACGGCTTTCCAGGCGCGTCGGACGGTCTGGCTGCGCCGCTGCACCGCGGGCCACGCCAGCGCCAGCGCCGCGCCGCCTGCAATGCTGAATAGCACCCACACCTGCATATAGAACTTGAAGACCGTGTTCATGCGGCCAATGTCCCCTTCTAGCACGACGATCTCGACCATCACGGTCAGCGCCAGCCCGGCCGCAATGAGCACGAGCAGAATCCGTCTCGCTGGCGGCAGCCCGGACCTCAGGCTCAAAATTCCTGCTACCAGCGCCAGCGTGAGCACGATCGGCGCGATCCAGTAGTCCAGGAATAAGAGCACCGCGATTAGCGCCACATACAGCAGTAGCCCCGTGAGAATGAAAGGCATAAAGGGACGCATCGCCGCCAGACTCGATTCAGTCCAGGCGCTGCTCCAGGCACGCCATTCACGCGCCAGGTGCGTCAGAATCAGGAACAAAAACAAGCCATAAACGACCACATAGTTACCGACTAACGTGTATGAGCCTTCCCACAGGCGCAACGATTCGTAGCCGGCGCCATAGTTAGAGACATAGGGCCAGAAGAGCAGGGTGGAAAGGACTGCGAGCGTGACGACCTGGAAGACGGTGCGGGCGAGGAGCGGAAGCGTAATCGCTTTGCCATTGCGTACAAACGCCCAGTAGACGACGGCTATACTCCCAAGTAGCAGGTAGGTAGGCCAATCCCAGGTATTAGTGGCGCGCAGCGCGCCAATAGCTAAGGCGCCGGCAAACCATAACAGCGCCGTTGCTATGAAATTGCGGCGCGCGAGAGCAGGTTCTGAGTGCGTCGACAACGCCAGCGAGACCGCCCAGCCCAACGCCAATAAACTGAGCGGCAGCGCGATCATGTGCGCGTGCAGATCGCCGTATAAGAACGTAAAGAACGGAAATTCGGTGATTGGCGCGACTTCGCCCTCGTTAATATTGATGGCGCGGGTGGCGGTCCAGAACCAGTCGCCGGGATAGATGGGCGCCTGCTGACCGCCAACGGTCACGCGCAACGCTCCGTCCACGGTGCGCACTGCATCATCTACCAGGCCAATACCGGTATTGATGTTACTGTCGCTCGCGCTCTGCCACGCGCCCAGCAGCACGCCAACTTCGCCAAGATTGCCGAGGAATACACACAGGACGGCTGCGAAAACGCCCGCGGAGACCGGAGGACTGGAGATTAGTGATTCGAGATTAGGGATCTTGGACTTGACGCCTGGCACTTTATATTTGATACGTGAAACCAGGTTATACGCAATGCTAAACGCTCCCAACCCGGTAAAGCTAAAGAGCATGGGTAGGACAAGATTGTAGGCCACGGTTGGGGTGATACCCAGGAGTTCGGGCAGCACGCCAGCGTAGACAAAGCCGTAGTAGTAATAGTTGATGTATCCGCCTGCGAACCAGGGGTCGTACGGTGGG
>JAICPS010000556.1 GCA_025929715.1 Anaerolineae bacterium
AACATCGAACAATGCATGTAAACGATAGCAGGATAGCGCTCCGTAGCCCGAAACCCAGGCGGCTTCACGATCCAGGCGTGCACGGCGCCCTCGAGGCCTTCATACTGGTAGCTCTCCACGGGCGCCAGCCTGCGGTCCGCCAGCCACGGGTTCAGGTCCGTTAAACAGATTATGTGCCCATCACGAAACAGGTAAAGCTCACCCGGGTTGCGCACGTCCGCCCAACCATAGGCAAATGTTTCGCCAGACGACGGCGCATATTCAAACACGACACCGTCGCCTCCAACCCGTCGTTGTGGCGGCTGGTCTGGGATGACGCTGTACAGGTGCGTGGCGCCCTCCTCCGTCAAGAGGAAATATATAGGACCATCTCCCTCCGCCCACTTTATTGTAACGTTCGTCAGTCCTACCCGCTGGTCGGCGATAGCATAGTTGCCCACCGTCTGATCGAGGCCTGCTGTCAGGTTCTTCCTCTCGACTCCCTGAAGATCGCACAGCCACACCTGATAAAACAGGCGACGATTGATGGGCGCCGGCCCCTGATTACCCGCGAAAGCGATTGCTCCGTCATCTGCACGCCACTGGGGAGATAGGGCAGCTCCCGGCCAATCTTCTACCAACGGCCGCATGTGGTGCTGGTCGAAGTCATAGATCATGATCTGCCCGTATCCGCCGGAAACGTTCTGCTCGCGGCTCGTCGCTGTGAACGCCAGCGATCGCCCGCTCCAACTCCATCGCGGTTGTCCGTAATCACATTCAGAGTCAGTCAGTTGCTGGAGGTCGCCGCTGTCGAGGTCTAGAATCCAGATCTGACGGTAGCGGTCATGAACCCAGCCTATCCCATCCTGCTTATAGCGCAGGCGGCGGACAACTCTAATCGTCGGTGCGAGTACCCCCGGCGCCGGACACTGCTCGTCACCCGAACTCCAGCGCGTCCAACGCACTCCCGCCAGGCGCGTCCCGTCGGGAGCCCAATCCAAATCCGTAAGTGATTCGCCGTTCAGTGGATAGACTCGCTGCACGCCTGCGGCTGCATTCCAGACCTGAATTGAGTGTCCACAACGCGTGCTCCACAGAAACGCCAGGAGCACTCCACGGCGGCTCCAAGCCAAAGCTGAAGCGGATCCTTCGCCCACCGTCAGGCGCCCGACACGGTTATTCGACATTTCGTACACAAACAGGTGCACGTTGTAACCATTTGTTGCCGCCTCGACCTGCTTCACAGTATAAGCCAGGCAGCTGGCATCCGCAGACAGGCTCAACTCTTGCAGCCAACGTAAGTGCAGTAAATCTTCTGGCGTCAACCCACGGCGCGCTTCGGTCTGCGAAACGCACGCGGCGGGCGCCACGCGCCCACCACCAAGCCCGAGCCGTTCATCATCAATAATCATTCTACTCCGGTTATCTAGAGGCCTAGCTTTCGCAGACAGGCGCGGACCTGCTCGATCACATAATCCACGTCATTTTGGCTTAATTCCGGTGCAACCGGTAGGCACAACAGCTCTCCGGCCATCTGTTTAGTAACGGGGAGGCTGTTGTCGCTCACCGTAGGCCCACTGTAGCCAGGGTGGTCGTAGATGGGGGGCGTGTAGTGCAATGCGATTTCTACGCCCGCCTCCAAGAGCATAGCGTAAGCTTTTTCGCGTCGAGGCACGCGAATCGTGTAGCAACGAAACGTCGGCTCTGATTCTCTCCGAAAAGACGGTAACTGTGCCGCCGTATTTTGCAGACCGTCCCGATAAGCGCGGGCAATTTCGCGACGCCGCTCTGTCCACTGGGGTAAATAAGGCAGTTTCACGCTGACCAAAGCGGCCTGCAAGGGATCCATAGGCACGTTAAAACCTTCGGCGGCGTACCGTTGGTGTCCTGGCAGCACGACCTCGTCGTCTTTCGCGTGCCCATAGCCGGCAAGAGTATGTAGCCGGCGCGCGATAGTCTCGTCGTCCGTGGTGATCATCGCCCCGTTTCCTGCGCATCCCAGCGGCTTGAAAGGAGCGAAACTAAAAACGGTAGCATGGGCAAATGTTGCCACCGGGTGTCCGTAATCAGCAGCGCCTGTGGCCAGCGCGGCGTCTTCAACAATCTGTAAGTCATGTCGCTGCGCAATAGCTCGTAAGCTGCGCACGTCGGCAGGATGGCCATACAGATCCACGGGCAAGATGGCGCGTGTGCGCGATGTAATAAGCATCTCCACTTTTGAAACATCTATTGTGAGATCTTCTGCCCGAATGTCACACAGCACTGGCGTCGCACCACAATGAACGATGGCAGCCGTCGTCGAGATGTCAGAATTACCCACCGTAATGACTTCGGCTCCCGCTTCTACACCACTGGCGCGCAATGCCAGAAAGAGGCCAACCGTGCCCGAATGCACTGCACAGGCATAGCGTTGCCCCATGGCGCGAGCGAAATCAGCCTCTAACTGTTGGCGGCAGGCATATGCAGCGCTCATCGAACCATACAGAATTGGCTCCAGCGCCCGCTGAATCTCAGCGCGGAGCCTCTGGTGTGTTTTATACGTTCGAGAGCGAGGAACCCGAATGGAAGGTAGTATTTCTTGCTGCACAGGGTTCCTATCTCACTCCCGTCCGCGCATCGTCGGGTCTAGGATGTCGCGCAACCAATCGCCTAGAAAGACAACGCCGAGCACAGTGATGGTGATGGCAATGCCCGGGAACACGGAGATCCAGGGCGCCGTCTCGAGATACGTGCGCCCTTCGTTCAGCATGTTGCCCCACGACGGCGTGGGCGGCTGCGCGGACAGTCCAAGGTAGCTCAGCGAGGCCTCGATGAGGATGGCCTGCGAGAAGGCGACGGTGCCCTGCACCACGAACGGCGACAGCACGTTGGGCAGCACGTGCTTGAGCGCCACCGCCAGCCGGGTGGCCCCGAGCGCCCGCACCGCCTCGACGTACTCCTTCTCGCGCTCGGCCAACACGGGCGCGCGCATGACCCGCACGAAGAGCGGCGTGTACACGATGGTGATCGCGACGACCGCGCTGTTCACGCCGGGCCCGCGCATCGCCGCCACCCCCACCGCCAGCAGCAGGCCGGGGATGCTGAAGAACACGTCCATCACCCGGTTGATCCCGTTGTCCCAGGCCCCGCCCAGGTAGCCGGCCGTCAGGCCCAGCACCCCGCCCAGCA
>JAICPS010000357.1 GCA_025929715.1 Anaerolineae bacterium
CACGTAGGACTCGGGAAAATACCAAATAGTGAGATAATGAAATCGACACACAGATATGGCATAAAATTCGTGTGTGGCTGGCTGCCTCCCGACGAGGCCACAGCCAGCGCGTCCAGATTTGTGTTGGCGCTACCGTTAAAGTAAAGGTCAACAGCCGCGGAACGCGCCAGGACGCTGTTCTGCGGGCTGGAAACGGTGCCTGCCCTGGCCGATGCCACCATCGGGTGCGAGTGCGCCGGAATCTGATTTGTTGTCAGCGTGATCTCTTCCGCGCCGCCCGTCTCGGCCAGGATAAAGCCGTTCCCCTGGTGGATCGGAATCCTTCCACGCAGATCGGGTAACGCAAAAGTGCTCTCGCCGTCGCCCCCATAAGTCGTGCCGATTAGTTGGAAAAGCGTCTCATTTTCCGAGATAGGCAGCAGTTGCCCCTCGCAAAACATCCACCCTGCCGGCGCAAAATTCCCGGCAAACATTCGAATCTCTCCAACGTAAGGTTGTGCCATTACCTAATCTCCAATGTCTAAACCCCGCTACCCTCAATTGGGACTCGGAAAAATCCCCTGGAGCGCGATGACAAAGTTTAATGTGAGGAACGGCTGCATGTTCAAATGCGCCTGTGAGCCGCCGGTGTTGCCCCCCGACGAGGGAGCCAGGGTCGTCAAGTTGGTAGGTGGCCCGTAGACCTCGCTGGGTACACTATCGGCCAGTACGTTGCCGTCGGAAACTGGCGTGTCGGCTGCAGACAAGGAAGCTCGCGCCAGGTGGCTGTGTTCGGGTAGTTCGGCAATCGATAGCGTGTGCGCCTGTTCGCCGCTTCGTTCCCCCAGTGTGTGACCACTCCCAACATGGATCGGCGTGCGCCCGCGCAGATCGGGCAAGGCAAAATTGACCCGGCCGTCGCCGCCGAACGTCGTCCCTAGCAGTGAGAACAACGCCTGGTTTTGATTGATAGGCAGTAGCTGTCCGTTGCACAGCGCCCACCCTTTCGGTGCAAATACAAAAGAAGTGATCCGAATTTCAGATAAAAACGGTTCAGCCATCGTTTCAGCGCTCCAGTATTCTCAATCAGATACTTAGATAGGGATTCAGCCAGCCGGTGCGCGGGCTGTCGGACTGTACGTGGGCCAGTTGCTCGGCGACCGGTGGCAGGTCCCTCAGAATACGGCTGCCATAGGCGACTCCTTCCCACGTCACCTCTCGCAAGTAAAGCCGTGGCACGATCGATTGCGTAGCGCGGTCCATCGCCAGCAGCCCGCGCGGACCCCTGAACTGCGCCTTGCGTAGGGCGGTGGCAAACCCGCTGCGCAGTGCGCGCGCAGAATCGTCACTCGCGGCATCTGCCGCCGCGGATAACAGCCCGGCCGTGTCGTAGCCGAGCACGGCGAAGCTATCGGGCGCGCGACCGTAACGCGACCGAAAAGCCTTCACAAAGCGCGTGTTTTCCACCATCTCCAGGGACGGCGACCACGATGAAACGCTCTTAAGTTGAGCAACGGCCCCCGCGGCCGGCCCTGGCAGCGTGTTCTCCATCAGGAAAGTCGAGCCCAGCAGCGGTAAAAGACGGGTGTACCGGCTGCTGCTATAGGCAGTGACGAAGTCCGCAGCCGCCGGACCCGAAAACTGCCCGTAGACGAAGTCCGGCGCGGCGGCGGCAATGCGTCGCATCAGGCCGGGCATTGTAAATCCGCTCGCGGGCACGTGCGTCACGTGTCTGCCTACAACCTGCCCGCCCTGAGCCGCCAAACCCTGCTCAAACGCGTACAGCGCGTCGTAACCGCTTTCGTAGAAGGATGAAACGACGACCGCGCGCCGCCCCAGCGCGTCCGCAGCATAGGCGCCCGCGCGGTAGCTGGCCTGCCAATAGCCGAGCGTATTGTAAAAAACGTTCGCTTCCTGTTTTTCGAGCCGGTTCGCTCCCGCGTGGCTGATCATCAGCGGCACAGCGGCCTGCTCCAGCAGCGGTTGCAGCCCATCGGTCAGTGACGGATTGGCCATGCTTACGACGACGTCCGGCTGCGCCTCCTGCCAGAGCTGTTCCAACTCGTGCTGCGAAAGCCCGGCTTGCGAGCCCGCGTCGGCGGCCCGTAGCTGCAAGTTGTGAAGGCCATCGCTTTGCGCCACAAACAGCGCCATCCCATCAATAAAACTGGCGCCCACCCTTGGATAGGCCTGAAAGGAAGGCATCAACAGGCCGATGCGCAGGGAAGGCGTGACCAGGCTTGCCAGCGGGCCCACGCCCGGCAGATGAGGGACAAGCAAAGCAGATGCTCCGGTCGCCGCAAGCTCCTTCAAAAAGCCGCGACGGGTGACGACCGTCGGCGAAACAAATTCCATCATGTGCTGCTCCGTTTACTGGTAATCGGTCGCATTCGCCCGACCGCGTCCCGCAGGTGACCCGCACTTTAGAAGTGCTGGTTACTCTAGAAAATAGGCAGACCGGCCGACACTGGCAGCGTACCGCAGCACCCGTTGCGCACCAATGGGTAAATGCTCCCCCTGACTCTTGGGCTAAGTCGTCCCCGAATTTATTGCCGAATCCTTCTGGGCGCCCCTCTTACACGACCAGACCGCCAACAGCCTGCGCGGCCGCCTGCGTCACCAGGAGCATCTGATCGTCATCGACGTCCCCTACCACATCGAACCGGCAGAAGAAGATGTGCAACCCGAAGAGAAGAGCGCGTGGTGGACCTTGCGCTAGACCATCTGCTATTGGCTGCCCAGAATCGCGGTCAACAGCCCCGTCCCCATAACCGCAAAAACGACGCCCGTGATCAGAAAGATCACCGCGCTATAAACAAAGGCGGCCACAAAAAAGCCACACCCGAAATTAAAGCCATCCCTGATCGATAAGTTTTCCTTCATGGGGATCCTCCTGCTGAAAAGCCTGGCATGACCCTATACACGGTAAGGTCTCAAGGCAAGTATAACCACTTTACCGCCACTGTCATCAAAGCGTTGTAGCCCCGTCTCGTACAACCCGTTGCTGTCACAATTTCCCCCGCTCATTCGTCTCCTTTATTGAAAGTGTGCATACCGTGTATCTGACTTCGCGGATGTTAATTCAAGGAGATAACCAAATGAATACATTTAACCGCACCCTGGTCACCGGCGGTACCGGTAACCTGGGAAGCTATCTTGTCCCCGCACTCGTACGACAGGGCCATCAGGTCCGCATCATGAGTCGTCGACCGCAACCGGCAGAAACGCCCTACGAATGGGCTCATGCATGGCTGGAAAGCGGGGCGGGACTCGACAGCGCCGTCGCCGGCGTTACGACGATCATCCACGCCGCCACCGGTTCCTACAACGACGCTCAAGCCGTCGACGTCCATGGAACAGGCCGCTTGCTCGAAGCGGCCGCACGCGCCGGTGTGGCCCACTTCGTCTATATTTCCATTGTCGGCGCCGATAGGATTCCCGCCGGCTATTTACGGGCCAAGTTCGCCGCCGAGCAGCAAATCATGGCCGGTGCCGTGCCCTGGACCATCCTTCGTGCCACGCAGTTCCACACCCTTATCGACCAACTGCTCAATGCCGCGTCGCGGATTCCCCTGGCGCTGCCCCTCCCGCTGGATTTCCAGTTTCAGCCAGTTGCGACCGCCGAGGTTGCCGGCGCACTCGCGCGGGCGGCGACAGGCCGGCCGGCCGGGCGCCTGCCAGATATGGGCGGGCCGCGTCTATCGACCCTGCGCGAGCTGGCAACAACCTGGCTTGCAGCCCGTGGCTTGCGCCGCAGGCTGCTCCATCTACCGTTTCCCGGCAAGGTCGCCGGCGCCTTTCGTCGTGGACTGAATACCAACACGGAGGGTCAGCGCGGGGCTATAACGTGGGAGCAGTGGCTGGAAGAATCGTATGGTTCGTCCGGCGCGTTACACGTCCAAACGGCAACAGCAAAGCCATAAGCGGCGCGTTCAGCCGGCTACAACTTCATGCTCATGGGCGTGGTGACGGCGGCAGCGCTGCAGCATCCCGCCGACCACGCCTATGCGCGCTTGCCAGGGGCAACAGCTTGCGCACACGCTCCGACGCTTCCAGTTTGCGCCGGTAATAACCGTCCTATATGATGCACTCGAAGAAGTGTAGCGCAATAGACGGAGAGATGGCCGCCCAGCTAGATTCGTTTGAGCAATATCGCTACCTGCTGTTTTCCATCGCCTACCGCATGGTAGGTAGCGCCATGGATGCCGAAGATCTGGTGCAAGACGCATACCTGCGCTGGCAGAGCGCGGCTACGGAGGAAATCGACAATCCCAAGGCGTTCCTGACGACGGTTGTCACGCGCCTGGCTATCGACCATTACCGCTCGGCCCGCGTGCAGCGCGAGCAGTATGTTGGGAGCTGGCTACCAGAACCAATTCTTACGGACGTGAACAAGCGCGTAATCCATGACGGCGACCCAGTTGCACTTGCGGACACGGTCTCGATGGCCTTTCTCGTGCTTCTTGAGACGCTTTCGCCTGCGCAACGCGCCGTATTTTTGCTCCGCGACGTGTTCGACTTCCCCTACCGTGACATCGCCGCCATCGTCGACCAGAGCGAGCCAAGCTGTCGCCAAATGGCGAGCCGGGCGCGCGCCCATATTCGTGCCGGACGACCCCGTTTCGAGGTAGCGCGTGACGAACATGAGGCATTGACCAGGCGCTTCCTGCAAAGCTGCGCCACAGGCGATCTCGACGCGTTAATGGCCATGCTTGCCCCCGAGGTCACATCATGGGCCGATGGCGGCGGCGTGGTCAGCGCGATCCGCCAACCCATGCTCGGCGCCGGCCGGGTCGCTCGATTGTTCGTGCAGCTGTGGCGACAGGCGACGCCTGCGATGCGCTGGCGCATCCTTCAGGTCAACAACCAGCCGGGTTTTGCCATCTACGACGGCGACACGATCATCACTGTCGTCGCCCTCGACGTCGTCGACGGCCTCATAGCCGGCATTCGCGCCGTCGTCAATCCCACGAAGCTGAGACACTTGAACAGAACCATCGGTGCGGGCCAGTAACGTTGCCGGGCTGGGTAAGGGTAGACGCCTGCTCGCCGGTTAGAGGAAGCCCTGGTCAATGGCCAGGGCTATTTTGCTTCTGATTCTATATTCAGCCGTGTATGACGATTCATTGCCACCGCAAATCAAC